>JBATLS010000534.1:0-5096 GCA_049289435.1 Saprospiraceae bacterium
GGTCTGCTTTTGTCGTCATACGTGGTCCAGGTATCGGTAGTATTAGTAGCATCTCTTTGACGTCTGAGTACAGCTCTCCCCAGCTTGTCGGTATATATATCTGTACTCTTGCCATCGGGGTCAGTGGTAGTACTGAGCATCAGTGATTGTGCAGGATAGGCTTGTCCATCTGGATGGGTGAGAGTGGTTGTATTGGTATGGTAGCTGTGATAGGTAGTGCTCCATGCAGGTGGTTTGGTCTGACTAACCCTACTGAGCGGATCGGGGTGATAGAGTTGTTGGGTATATCCACCGCCAAATGCCCCAGTATAATAATTGCCATTGTTGCCACCGACGGCGATGGGCTCAAAGTTTCGGTAGGGCCTGCTGACATTGTCATAGGTCGTCTGAGTGATGACATCGTCCCCATTGGGTGCACCGTTTTTATGGATAGATTGGAGCCCTCGGCCTAGTCCATCTACATAGGAGTAGTTTACGATGGAGTCGATGGCACTGCCTGATGATAGTGGATATTTACTTTTGGTCTTGATGTAGCTCTTGTCACTCGCAGAGGTACTGTAGCGGTACTCATAAGTATTTGCAACATTTTTGGGATGGTTTGTACTCTTTTTTAGCCTTGAATAAAAATCATATTCAAATTCAGTATATTGTCCATCCACATCGGTAAAAGTCTGAAGGAAATCATTGCCAAAATAAGCATATGACCTGTCGTGATTGAGATACTGCCATAATGTGGAATATCCTCGGCTATTGAGGGTGATGGTCTCAGGCGACCAACCTTTCTTTGTCATCTGAGTGGGTTTCATAAATCCCAGATCGTACGTGCCTATTTCTTGACTGGTGTCCCATACTGCTGAAAAGGTACCATTTATCCATGTACCCTCATATCGAAGCTGGTATTTTGGCAAAAGCTTTCCACTAAAACTGGCATACAAATCCTGAGTGCCATCGACTACACTACCATTGACTTTCTTTTCTGTAGATATCACTGGAAACCGATGGGCAGCGACCAACGATGTCATCATGGCCTGTTGACCAGAGTACGAAGAAGTATGATCGAAAGAATGTTTGAAGTAGTCCATATACACTTTTCCATCAGCATTTGCGATAGATTTTTGCATGAGAAACCGGTACTTATTTCCAAAATATGTTGGAAAGGCATATTGATAGCTTTCAGTAGTGTTGACCGTTCCACTACTATAAAATGTATTTGTAACTACAGAGTCAATATAAGGCCTGAAATTGTAAATCTTGATCGCATTGCCATTATAATAATATTCGTAGTTGCTCGGTACACAGCCTAGATTATAAAAGGCATTGACTGAAATGTTATATTCAGTGGTTGACCCTATACTATAGATGGAATTGTTGTAGTGATTGGTCACACTTTTTACAGGTGAATCCACATTATTATACATCGTGTGCGAAAGTAACCTACCCCTGTAGTTGTTTTTTTCTTGAAACCTCATATATGGGCTATAACTCAATGCCAAGGTAGCATAAGGCAAATCATCCTTGATATCTATGTAAGATGTAAATTTGTAAATGCTATAGCTGCCATCTTCATTCATTTCTACCACTTCTGAGTAATTGACTGGATTTTCAAATTGATTATACAGCGGGCTCAGTATATTTCTCGAAAAACTAGTATGTCTGATCCCACCACCTGAATAGCTTGTGGTAGGTGATAACCAATCGATAAATACATAAGCTGGCTTAAATGAATATATACCACTACTCTCATTTCCTCCATTCTGGAAGTTTTTCTTATAAAAGTATCGCTTATTGGATACAGATGCTACTTGTATGCCATCATAGTTAGCTATGGTTTTGATTCTTAGTCCACCTACTTGGCCAGACTCTGCACTAAGTGATTGTCTGTCATTAGAAAGCACACTGGCATAGTCATGCCACTCATATTCAAAAGTACTCCGGCCTCCAGTTGGATATTTAAGTTCTGTCAATTGGCCTTTTTGCAGATGCCCCTGATTTGATCCGCGACTTGTCTGGTAATTGTTTTGTAAATCCACAAAATTAAAATACCCACCACTTGCCACATATTCATTTGTACCGTTATAATACCCAAAATGATCATTCATGTTGGATAAATAGCCTGGCAAACTGGCAAATTGATTGTAGATCAGCTCATGGCCAAAAGGGGTCTCATTTGGGTCATTGGTAATAGGCAAATGTTTGACACTCAGTAGATTTAGCCTTTCACTGATGGTGTTATTATAATCGAGTTTAAATACATGTACTCGCTCATTGTTTTGTTTATAAATAATCGAATCAAGTTTATTCCATCTTAGCCCATTGATTGGATTGCTCATGGCAGCGACTGGATCATAGCTATAGTAATCATCTGTCTGTAAATATGGAAACGGAATAAGGGTAGGTTCATTATAATAAGCACCCAAAGCTGATTCTACATCTGTTGATTCTTGTTGAAATAAAGTTGTGAAAGGGATGGGTAATTGCGTGGAAGGTGATTTTTTAAATATCAATTCTTCATTTTTATTGGTCGTAATTCTGCTAAGATACACAGGACTCAGCAATGAGCCAGATGCTGAAGGACCAGAGCTTTGTGATATCAAAGTCCACTCACCTGAAACTTTGCATTCTACTTTTTGTGAAGACAAATTTTCATACAATTGGGCAGTAAAATATGATCTTTCATAATCAAATGTATATACCGTATTGCCTATCTCATCTTCTATTTTTGTCAAATGCCAGGTATTGGACACCCAATTATTGTATCCAAAAAATGAATTATTGTTGAAGGAATATTGTCGGAAAAAGGGATATGTGTATTCTATTGCATTTTCATCATAACCAAAAGTATATCTTCTCCCAGCATCGTCGATTAACTTAAATCCTTTGATTACTTTATGAAATTTTTTATTCGCCTGACCTATGACATTTTCTACCACTGGGTATTGATAGTTGTTTGGATTTAAAAAGTCAAACTCAACCTTAATATTCTGATCAGAGATCACTTTAAATATTCCATCGTCGTCTATATAAAACCTGCCTGAAATGTCACCCACTTTGAAGTGAAACATATCTGGTTCGGAATCTATAATCAAAGGCACACCGCTGGTAAAGATTGCCCTGCTCAATGAAAACTGCCTAAGTTCTTCGTAGGTATCTGTCTGTGCCTCCGTAAAACCACTACCATTTAATGCAAAATCAATATATGATATATTAACATTAAAATGATTAATGTTTAAAGTTATTCCACGTTCATCTTCAAAACCATTGACCGTCCTGGTGATGGCTCCACCAGACATCAGTGACCAGTTTTGACCTACCCAACCTGGATGCCTGTCCACCATGATACCAGATGCATCATATTGCAGACTTACATCTACCTCGATCCCATTGCTAGATAATGTTTTTATAGGGATATTAATATTGGGTTGGCCAGTATAAGTACTTACTGGAAAATATCCATACTTCCCTATGCTGGTAGCATCAGGACTAAGATCAAAATTGGGCACTAAGGCATTTTGCCCAATAGAAATAGTAGTTATCACCAGCCAGCCAGCTGTCAATAGTGTTTTGAAAGTCTTTAACGTTTGCACTATTTCACACGTTGTTGTTTTGGTTATAAAAAAAATATTTATGTATTTGAGCGATGCATTTCCCGATACTTCCCCTACCCGATGACCATCGGCAATGAGCTATTTGGACATCGCTATAAGAAGTCACAGCACCTTAGACCGAAAGTTACGGTAATCATCAAACAAAAGATATGCCAAAGTTTATTTTGTAACATTGTAGGCATATGCTTTCAAATCACAAAAATTTACCAATTTTAAGCCAGATAGAGCTACTCTTTGAGTTTAAAGCAGTACTATAGACGACAAAAGAACTCAAATATCAGGGAAAAATATATTTGCAATGCTCTCCAAATTCAAGTAGGCAAAACCACTCCAAGCGGCCAATTAACTTTTTGCCAGCCATATTGTTACAACTATTCGTTTCTTTTTTAACTTTGTTCATACTCTTTATTGAGCAAATATATAAATTATCTGTATGTCATTTATTATCAATTATTTATAATTTATCATTATATTTAATATATCATGTCTTCAATCTGAACCACAGCATTTAGCACTCATCATTCCAATGTTGAATCCATAAATTAAAATGAAAAAATAGATGAAAATCACCATCGCTCAACTCAATTATCACATTGGAAATTTCGAAGGCAATGCCTCCAAAATGGTCGCCGCCATACATGAGGCCAAAGCAGCGGGTGCTGATATCGTCTGTTTTAGTGAGCTGGCGACTAGTGGCTATCCGCCTAGAGATTTCCTGGAGTTTGATGATTTTGTTGGTCTCTCTGACGCCTGCATCGCCCAACTCTTACTATTGACAGATGACATAGCTGTGGTTGTAGGCGCACCCTCACACAATATAGACCCCAAGGGTAAAAACCTATATAATTCTGCTTATTTTCTGGCAGATGGGAAGGTTCAGTTTGTTCAGCACAAAACACTGTTGCCTACCTATGACGTATTTGACGAATATAGATACTTCGAGCCATCCAAAGAATGGGGTATTGTAGAGTACAAAGGCAAAAAAATAGCTTTGACTGTTTGTGAAGACATCTGGGATGTAGGTACAGATGACCCGCTTTATACAGTCATACCATTGGACGAGATGATGCCTTACAAGCCTGATTTTATTATCAACGTGTCTGCCTCACCATTCAATTATGACCATGCCCACAAAAGAATCGACGTCGTCAAAGCCAACGTGGAGAGATATAAGATTCCTATGTTTTACATCAATCATTGCGGAGCCCAGACGGAGCTCATCTTTGATGGTGGTAGTATCATCATGTCTGCAGATGGAAATTTGTACGATGAGTTGCCCTATTTTGAAGAGTGTATCCGACACTACGATCTGTCTGATGTCATAAATGGTGGCAATTATCAAGAACAACCAAAAGACAAAATAGCACTCATACATGATGCGCTAGTCATGGGATTAAAAGACTATTTCAGAAAACTGGGATTTACAAAAGCTGTACTTGGACTGTCGGGTGGTATCGATTCTGCGGTGACAGCAGTACTCGCAGCCCGAGC
>JBATLS010000535.1:0-2939 GCA_049289435.1 Saprospiraceae bacterium
ACCATGGCTCGCCTCAATGTAGGTGGCAAAAATAAACGTCAAAAAATAAGAAGAGACAGTAGAGATGTCAAAAGAGAAAAGCAAGAGCTTATAGACAGCGAAAACGTAGAAACAAAAATCAAATTAACGGAATTTATTTCTGTGTCGGAGCTTGCCAGCTTACTCGATGTGCAGGTATCTCAAATCATTACTACTTGTCTTAGCCTAGGCATCATCGTATCCATCAATCAACGGTTGGATGCGGAGATCATAGAGTTGGTAGCTGGCGAATTTGGTCATGAAATAGAGTTTATCAGTGCAGAAGAAGATGTGGATGATGATCTCGCTTTTGAAGATGACGAAGCTGATCTTGAGCCACGGGCACCAATTGTGACCGTCATGGGACACGTAGATCATGGTAAGACCTCACTACTCGACTATATACGATCTGCCAATGTGGTCAGCGGCGAAGCTGGAGGAATCACGCAGCACATAGGTGCTTATGAAGTGAAAATTGGTCCAGATCAGAAAAAAATAACGTTTTTGGATACCCCGGGTCACGAGGCTTTTACAGCTATGAGAGCCAGAGGTGCTAAGGTCACTGATATCGCAGTCATCATCATAGCTGCAGATGACCACATCATGCCACAAACTAAAGAAGCCATCAGTCATGCACAGGCTGCAGGAGTTCCTATGATATTTGCCATCAACAAAATAGACAAAGCAGGAGCAGATCCTGAAAAAATCAAACAAGAACTTGCTGCTATGAATCTACTCGTAGAGGATTGGGGTGGTAATTTCCAATCACAGGATATATCAGCCAAACAGGGACTGAATATCGACAAACTTTGCGAAAAAATATTGTTGGAGGCCGAAGTATTGGACCTCAAAGCCAATCCTAATAGACAAGGTGTAGGTACGGTCATAGAAGCATCGCTGGACAAAGGGAAAGGTTATGTGACTAAAATCCTTGTCCAAACTGGTACAGTAGAGATAGGTGATTCGCTGGTAGCAGGGCCTTACTCTGGAAAGATCAAAGCCATGTATAATGAACTTGGTAAAAAAGTCAAAAAAGCTGGCCCATCTACTCCTACACTTATATTGGGTCTAAGTGGTGCTCCCCAGGCTGGCGAGAAATTTAAAGTCATGGACTCTGATCAGGAGGCCAGACAACTTGCCACCAAGAGGGGCCAGATAGAAAGAGAACAATCCAATCGTGCCAGCAAGCGTATCAGTCTGGATGAGATCGGAAGACGTCTCGCTCTAGGTACATTTAAAGAGTTGAACCTGATCGTCAAAGGAGACGTGGATGGATCTATCGAAGCATTGGCAGATTCACTGATCAAGCTGTCCGTGGAGACCATTCAGGTCAATGTCATACATAAGGCTGTAGGGGGTATTGCAGAGTCTGACGTACTATTAGCATCAGCATCTGACGCCATCATCATAGGATTTCAGGTCAGACCGTCTGCCAATGCCCGCAATCTTGCAGAGAGAGAAGGTGTACAAATCAAGACTTATTCGATCATATATGAAGCCATAGAAGAGATCAAATCTGCCATGGAAGGCATGCTCGAACCTACCAAAGAAGAGAAAATCACCGCTCAGATAGACGTCAGGGAGACATACAAAATGTCAAAAATCGGTACCATTGCAGGTTGTTATGTTACCGAAGGTAAAGTCACGAGAAACACCCATATCCGTATAGTCAGAGACGGTATTGTCGTATTCCCCACCAAAGAAGGTGCACATGGTGAGATCACTTCATTGAAGAGATTTAAAGAAGATGCCAAAGAGGTCAGAGCAGGATTGGAATGCGGTATTACCATCAAAAACTATAATGATATCCGCGAAGGAGATGTCATAGAAGGATACGAAATCATAGAAATCAAGCAGACATTAAAATAATTCCTAAAGACGACATCAAAGATCTTAAGGAATTTTTGGATGCAGTGGTAGATAAAGTCAATCGTTTAGACTTTATAGACTTAGATCCTATCAGTGTACCTCACAGATATACTACACTGCAGGATATCGAAATCTCTGGATTCTTTAGTGCCATGCTTTCATGGGGTAATCGAAAGACCATTATCAACAAATCATTAGCTCTGATGTATCTCATGGACGATGCGCCATTTGATTTCATCAAAAATCATCAAGAGAAAGATAGAAGAAGATTTTTGGAGTTCAAACATAGAACATTCCAATGCACAGATTTGCTATACTTTATCGATTACTTACAAAGACATTATCAGGTATATGATAGCCTGGAAGCAGCCTTCAGAAAAAATCTGAATCAACCATATAATCAAGAAAGTGCATTGATTGATTTTCATCGGACTTTTTTTGATCACCAATCTGCGCCACAGAGAACCGTCAAACATATCGCTACACCTGCAAAAAAATCTACCTGCAAAAGACTCAATATGTACCTAAGGTGGATGGTCAGAAAAGACGAAAGAAATGTGGACTTTGGCGTGTGGAAATCGATTCCGATGTCAGAATTGATGATACCGCTCGATGTGCATGTGGAGAGATATGCGCGTGAATTTGGATTTCTTACCAGGATACAAAGAGATTGGAAGGCGGTAGAAGAAATCACGTCTCATTTAAAAATGATGGACCCAAATGATCCCATCAAATATGACTATGCCTTATTTGGTTTGGGTGTATCACTCCAAGATTTTTAGTACTTTTGAGCATACCACCGCATGATCAACATCCAAAATTAGATAGATAAAAGCTCTAATCTTTGCCAATTGAAAAATACCAATCTACACTAACGGAAGTGAATCAAAGCCACCCAAAATTATACCTCATATTTGTTTTGATTTGACTACTTTTGTGATATGCCGCATAGCATCAATAATATACATGACAAATTTGTCAGAGAATCTTTTTCTGATCCTAACAGAGCTGTAGCTTTTTTTGAAAAATTTTTACCAGAAGAACTGCTTGTA
>JBATLS010000536.1:0-2127 GCA_049289435.1 Saprospiraceae bacterium
CTGCACAAATAAGGGTCTGGATAAAAAAGTAGCTGCCGCCATCGTAGTCCCTACAAAAGCGGCCAGCAACATCTTACCACCGGGGACATCGGGTATGCTGGGTATCAATCCTTTGACAATGTCTATCGGCAGCGGCTGAACAAAACACAGCGAAAGAAAGAATGAAAATCCCATCAACACAACAAATATGACCAATATCTTTTCGAAAAAAGTATATTTTCCTACCAGCATGAGTAAGTAAAAAGTTACGATGATCGTCACGGCTATGCCCAATACAAGTTCGTATTTGTAGGCTTGAAGGCCATCAAAATTGATAGATAATATCTCATAAATAATATTGGATGAGATGCCCAGGATGCCCATCAAAGAGTTCCACTGACCAAAGGTGATCCCGACCATGATTAAAATGGCGATGGTCTTACCGTATTTCAAATGCTTTTTAAAACCGTACAGTGCAGTTTCGCCGGTCAGTAGAGCATAATTCCCATACGCAAACATCAACACCCCAGAGAAAAGACAACTTAACATCAGCACCCATAAGAGTTGCATCCCAAATTTACTTCCAGCTACGATCATCGAGGTCACGCTCCCGGTACCTATGGTATAACCTATGGCAAAGATACCAGGCCCAAAAGCCAGTACTATTTCCATTAATCTTTTGAAAATTGATTTTTTGTTGACTGCTGTTGACATGGTGTTTTGATTTTTGATTGTTGATTAAGTCCACAATGTATGATAAAATTTTCCGGAAACGTCATCGATCCTTTGGTAGGTATGTGCTCCAAAATAATCACGCTGGGCCTGGATGATATTGGCTGAAGAGTCAGCTGTAGTGTAGGCATTGAAAAAGTTGATGGCCTCACTCAGGCATGGGGTCGCCAGATCGTGCAGGATGCTTTCGGACACTACTTTCCTGGCGGCAGACCGCAGTTTGTGTATTTGACCGATGATGATTTCGTCAGTCAGGATATTATTGGTGGTCTTAAATGTCGTCACCAATTGTACCATCAGGTCTGATCTGATGATACATCCATTGGTCCAGATCCTGGCCAATTCGCTGATATTCAAATCCCATTTATACGCCTTCGAAGCTTCATAGATCAACTTAAATCCCTGGTGATGATTGACGATGCGCGCAAACTGATAGGCATCCAACATTTCATCATTGGTCAGTGAAGGTTTTGATGTATCACCGGATCTAAACTGATGGCTCGCTGCCACCCGCTCAGCCTTGTAAAATGATGTGTACCGGGCAAACAAGGCAGAAGCTATCATGGTACTGGGCACGCCCAACTCCGCTGTGGTAATTGTAGTCCAGTTGCCTGTACCTTTATTGCCAGCTGTATCCATTATTTTGTCCACCAGCCAGCCGTCGCCTTCCTTTTTCCTTAGGATATCTATGGTGATTTCCAGGAGGTAACTATTGGCTGCACCTTTCCACGACTCCAGGATTTGTGCTATCTGATCTGGATTATTGCCCATTGCTCTAAATATAGCATATACCTCCGCCAGCAATTGCATCTCTGCATATTCGATACCATTGTGTACCATTTTTACAAAATGTCCGCTGCCTTCTGTCCCGATATAGGTACAGCAAGGCTTTTGGTCGGCGTCTTTGGCAGCAATGGCTTCCAGATAAGGCTGTACGTACATGTAAGCACTCTTGTCCCCACCGGGCATGATAGATGGCCCTTTCAATGCCCCTTCTTCACCTCCCGAAACTCCGGAACCAATCAAGTGGATATTTTTTGATTGTAGGTAGTCAAATCGCTCCTTGGTATGATGATAATTGGAATTACCACCATCTATGATGATATCGCCTTCAGATAACAATGGCAGCAGATCTTCTATGACCGCATCAATGATCTTACCTGCATTGACCATCAGCATGATCTTCCTGGGTGTCTGTAGTGAGTGTACAAAAGAGGCCATATCATCAAATGCTTGGGATGTCTCCAATTCCTGATGTTCGTTTTTAAAATGCATGGCGACATTTTCTTCTTTCCCATCCACATGTCTGTTAAACAAGGATATATTAAAACCCTTATTGGCCAGGTTTCTGGCGAGACTCTTACCCATGACTCCTAAGCCAAAGAGTCCAAATGCTGATTTTTCCATCAGTTCCGT
>JBATLS010000537.1:0-3120 GCA_049289435.1 Saprospiraceae bacterium
GGTGGTGAGGCCATCAAAAATCTGGGTATTGCCGCCAGGATAGAAATCGAACAGTTTTTTGGAAAACACACCTATCTGGACCTAAATGTAAAAATAAAAGAAAACTGGCGCAATGACGATCGCATGCTAAAACATTTTGGGTACGAAAAATAATAAAATTATTCATTTGATTTACAATGCTTTGTGTAACTTTGGGTGAATATTTAAAAAATAAATTTTGATATAATCTATATAAATGCCTATCTTAGAGTCTTACAAAATAATCCATTATGGCCAAATACAGATTAAAGTCATCCCCTAAAAAGAAATCTCTTTCAGCACAAGATGCCAGAGATGAAAAAAAGTTTTTCAAAGTAGCGATTATTGTTACTTTGGTAGTGATCATTTTGATTTACCTTGTATTTAATTACTTGTAGCCCATCGTCTGAATGATAACTGCAATTCATTGCGCTTTTTAAAGAACATCTGAAAAAACGACAAATACATACTCTTTATTCGTTTTTCAGGTGTTCTTTATTTTAATACCAATGTCATTTAAATGAACCATCTGACAGAGTGCTTATCAATACCCTATATTCTGTCGTTAAAATATGGCCATTTATATTTTTATATCACACATATTTCTAAAATGCAACCCAACATGATCTATACTCGATTATTATCATTACTGATGTTCATCTGTCTTATTCAAGGCTTACATGCTCAATCATTCAAAGGTTTTTTTGATTTTGAATATCAGGATTCCACTGGTAAACTGCTCCTAAAAGTGGACAAACTCAATCAGGAATTTCTCATGGTCAATGCTTATGGTACTGGATTGGGTTCCAATGACATCGGTATGGATAGGGGTAAATTGAGCGACACGAGAGTCGTTAAGTTTGAAAAGCATGGGGACAAACTACTACTCATTCAACCCAATCAAAAATATAGAGCCATCTCCAACAATCCGTTGGAAGTCAGAGCAGTGGAAGAAGCATTTGCCCAATCAGTGATATTTGGGTTTAAAATTGAAAAAAAAGACTCTGGCAGATATATCATCGATTTGATGCCTATGCTGATGGAAGATCTCAATCTGGTAGCTACTCAGCTAAAAGATGGTAAACAAGGGACTTTTAAATTGGATAAAGGCAAAAGTGCCCTTTATTTTACCAATACACATGCTTTTCCGCAAAATTGTGAATTCGAAACCATCCTTACTTTTGTAGGCGAACCATCCGGGAGGTTTATCAAAAGCGTCACTCCATCACCAGAGTCAGTGACTTACAGACAACACGTTTCTTTCATACAGTTGCCAGACGACAAATACAAACCAAGGGCTTTCCACCCTGAAAGTGGCTACTTCTATTCCAGTTATTATGATTATGCCACACCGATTCATTCGCCTATAGAAAAAAGATTTATACACCGGCACAGACTGGAAAAAAAGTACCCCAATCAGACCGTCAGTGTACCGATCAAACCTATCATATATTACATAGACTCAGGATGTCCGGAGCCCGTAAAGTCAGCACTTATCGCAGGTGGAAAATGGTGGGCACAAGCTTACGAAGCAGCAGGATTCAAAGATGCTTTTGATGTCAGGGAGCTACCAGTTGGTGCACATCCACTTGATGTAAGGTACAATATGATACAATGGGTCCATCGCAGCACCCGAGGGTGGTCATATGGATCTGCCATCACTGATCCTCGGACGGGTGAGATTATGAAAGGTCATGTATCCTTGGGTTCGCTGCGCGTCAGGCAAGACTTTATGCTTGCTCAGGGGTTGCTATCTCCATACGAAGACAATGATGACAACCACGGTGTCATGACAAAAATGGCACTTGACAGGCTTCACCAGCTATCTGCCCACGAAATCGGGCATACGATAGGACTGGCTCATAACTATGCAGCAAGTACAGATGGAAGATCATCAGTGATGGATTATCCTCATCCAGTCATCACCGAAAATCCAGATGGTACGCTCAACTTTACCAATGCTTATGATGACAAGATAGGGGCTTGGGACAAAAGGGCGATCATGTACGGATATATGCCATTTGCCAATGAGGAAGATGAAAAAATGGGGCTCAAAAAGATCATTGATGAAAATCATGCATTGGGTCTAAAATATCTCACCGACCAGGATGCCAGAAGTCTGGGTAGTGCATCTCCAATCACACACCTTTGGGACAATGGTAAGGAGCCCATATCTGAACTAAAGAGACTATTGCAATTAAGATCCAACGCCTTAAAAAACTTCGGTCCTAATACCATTCCTAATGGTACTCCCCTGTCGGAGCTCGAAAAAATATTTGTGCCTGTATATTATATGCACAGATACCAGGCAGAAGCTGTGGGCAAACTCATAGGCGGTCTCGAGTATCATTATGCTGTAAAAGGATTTGGAAAAATCCATCCACTAGTACCTGTAGCAAAAGAAAAACAAGATGAAGCCCTATCAGCACTTTTAGAATTGATGACGGATAAAAACCTATCTATATCACCGCAAATCAACCAGTGGATGTACCCACCAGCCTTTGGGTATGGGAGGACAAGCGAGAGCTTCCCTACCTCTTCCGACCCGGGTTTTGACAAGATAGACATCCAAGAAAGCGCCGTAGGACAAATCATCGATCTACTGATGCAAACAGATAGACTGTCACGATTGGCCAATGAAAATATGCTCTCCCCTTATCTCAAAAAGATCAATCAATGGTATCAAAAAGTGGAAAATGATCAAGTGAAAAAAATGAGTGAAATGCAGTATATCAGTCGTCTATTGGCACTAAAAGTAGCTGATAAGAGCGGCCACACGTTGAAGTCTCACATCATGGCGGCATTGGCAGACTATACTAAAAACAATGTAAACCCATCCGACGAAGATGCCACCAGTCTGTATATCCAGAAAATGTTGAGCATGACGGATCAGGAATTGAAAGAGATCAAATTGCCCACTCCTAGTAGTATGCCACCTGGTGCGCCGATTGGTAGTTGCTCTGAGGGGTATTGATACAACCATTTCAACATATTTTGAATGAAAATAAAGTAATTATATTTCAGTGTGGTTTTTTAAAAATCCTAATGTTGTCCCCAAGTTGGCACCCAGAAATAAGTCCAAAGGCAGCATGAAAATATCAT
>JBATLS010000538.1:0-4922 GCA_049289435.1 Saprospiraceae bacterium
AACAAGCAGACAGTAGCATTGGAAATTACAAGCAAAGTTCACAACAAATACAGCATTTGGACCTGAAATAGAAATTACATACTCTGGATTTAAGATTCAATGTCGTTGTAATATTCATCACATCTTATTTTTATTTTTTTATGTCCTTGGACACTACAAACTTCAGTAACAATACACACTTCAGAAGACCGTCCAGCCCGGCAAAAAATTATTAATCATTATAAATAGGTGAATTATGAATATGAAACAATACCTTCGGCAAGATTTCGAATTCCTTATTCCTTACATCATCAAAGATTTCTTTGGGTAAGCGAATGCACGTAATGTACTTGATTAGATTTAATTCAATGAATTGGTAAAATATGTTTCTAAGGCGATTTCTGTTTTATTTGTTGATAATATTGGCCTTTGCAGCTTGTAATAGGTCGAAGAATGAAAAAGATGCAACGCTTTTGTTTTGGTCATCTAATAATATACCTGAAATCGAATTTACCAAACACTTTGTAGACAAGTGGAATGTATCGAACACACCCAAATTAAGCTTTCAGCCTATACCCGAAGGGCAATCAAGCGAAGAAGTTATTTTGGCTTCGGTGGTAGGCAAAACAACCCCCGATATCTATGCAAATATGTGGCAAGGAAGTGTAGAAATGTATGCAAGAGCAGGAGTTTTGATCCCTTTAGATACATTAGATGGTTTCTTAGATTTTATAAAAGAGAGATGTTCCGAAGATGCCATTCAGGAAATCACTTCACCAGATGGACACATATATCAGGTGCCTTGGAAAATTAATCCAATCATGACTATTTATAACAAACGATTAGACAGAGATTTTGGATTGACTGAATTTCCACATACCTATGGTGGCTATTTAAATGCTGGTGGAGTCATTAAAAAAGACAAAGATAACGATGGATACATCGATCAATGGATTGGATATACTGAAGTAAAAGTACTGTGGTACCAAAGATTTTTTAATTTTTATCCATTGTATTTGGCCGCTTCAAAGGGAGGGTCACTTGTCAAAGACAACAGGGCCGCTTTCGATAATGAATATGCCGTGGGTGTATTCCGCTTTCTTCAAGAGTTATATCAAAAAGAGTATTATTCCAAAGAAAGATTGTCCGCTGGTCAGGATCGATTTATTACCGAAGATATTTTTACAAAATGGACAGGACCCTGGGAAATTCGTCACGTAGAAAAATTCAAAAAAAGAGAAGATTTTGAATTCGGATTTGCTCCTATGCAAGTACCTGACAATCACCAAGGTCCAATTTACACCTATGGCGATCCAAAAAACATTGTTATCTTCAATACCTGCAAGCATCCACAAAAAGCATGGGACTTTATAAAAACATTGATCAGTATAGAAGGTGACAAAACATTTTTAGAAATGACAGGACAATTACCTAACAGAAAAAATCTGGAAACAGAGCCCGCTTTTCAGGATTATTATGAAAAAAATCCCAAAGTCAAAATTTTTGCTGCACAAGCCAACTATATTAAGGGGGTGGACAATTGTGAAATCATAGTGGAAGTATTTGATATTATTTCTCAAGAATATGAAGCCTGTGTTATATATAACAAAAAAACTCCCGAAAAAGCGATTTCAGATGCAGCGAAGGCTGTGGATAATTTATTAAAAAATTGAAAAAAAGGATGAAAAAAAAGTGGCTTCCATACCTGTTAGTAACTCCATATCTAATACATTTTGTTGTATTTGTTGCATTTCCGGTATTGTTTTCACTGGTTTTGACTTTTCATGAATGGAATATTATTTCACCAATGAAATTCAATGGTTTTGGCAATTATACCAAAATGTTTCATGACCGAATGTTTTGGAAATCTCTTTTGAATACTTTCCAGTTTTTGATCATTCATATACCGTTACAAATTATTATTTCTTTGGCATTGGCAGAGTTTTTAAATCAGCAAATAAAATTTAAAGGCTTTTTTAGAGCTGCCTTCTTTTTGCCCGTCATTGTCTCAGGAGTTGTAGTTACTATTTTGTGGCAACAATTATTTGGTTTTGACTCCGGATTATTCAATAGAGCATTGGTCGCTATAGGTTTCGGAAAAGTTGGTTGGCTTATAGATCCCAATGTTGCCATGGGGTCCATTGCTATTATGGCTACCTGGAAAAATGTAGGGCTCTATGTGATCTTATTTCTGGTAGGTTTACAAACCGTACCAACGCACTATTACGAGGCAGCATCTATAGAAGGTGCATCTCACTGGCAGAAATTTACAAAAATAACACTCCCAATGATTAACCCTACCATCTTTATGGTGGTCATCCTCTCTACAATTGGAGGTTTTTCTCTGTTTATAGAGCCATACATCATGACTGGTGGAGGTCCACTAAGCAGCACCATGTCCTCCGTATTATATGTGTATAAACAGGCTTTTGAATATTTTCACATGGGGTATTCAGTTACTTTAGGATTTTTCTTTGCTACGTTAATTCTTGGAGTTGTTGTTTTACAAAAGAGATATTTGGAACGTGGAGAAGATTAGACAAATTTTATAAAAATCGAGCTAATGATCAAAAAAATATTAATATATACATTACTTATTGTTGCCTCACTTACATTTCTATATCCGTTTTATTGGATGGTAGTAGCATCGTTAGCACCAGAAAGTGAAATAGGAAGCCTCACGCTATTGCCTTCAAGTTTTTCCTGGAACAGTTATACTCAAATGTTTGCCAAGATTCCTATTGGGAAGGCTTTTTTTAACAGTATCATCACTGCTACCATTACGACTGCGGGCGTAATTGTTTTTTGTTCTATGGTAGGCTATGCGCTGGCAAAAATGAAATTTAAAGGGCGACAAGCCATCTTTTACATCATCATTTTCACGATGACCCTACCTTTTCAGATCACACTGATACCAAACTATATCACCATGGTAAAGTTAGGGTTGGTGGATACTTATGCAGCTTTGATTCTTCCGTTTATGTTAAACGCCTTTGCAATATTGATGTTCAGACAAGCTTTTTTAACCATTCCCAACGCTTTGATAGAAGCAGCAAGAATAGATGGTTGCAGTGAGATGAGAATTATTTTTCAGGTTTTATTTCCTAATATTATACCTACCATTGTAACGGTTGGAATTTTGTCTTTTATGAATTCCTGGAACGAAGTATTGTGGCCCTTAATAGTCATCAGAGATGAAAGTCTGATGACCATGCCGCAAATGGTCACCTTATTTTCAGTTGGGGGCAGATCCGAAAGTCAACTGGGTGTAAAACTGGCTGCAGCTGTAGTGTTGGCTTTACCCATTATGATAGCTTATGGCTTTTTTCAGAAGTACTTCATACAAAGTATGGCAAGTTCAGGAATCAAAGAATAAAAAAATTAACAAGATTATAAAATAGAATTAATGCAGGTACACAGATCAAATATTCAGATTAAGGCAAACCCTAAAAAGGTGATTATCAACTTTTTAGACTTGGGAGTTAATACCAACAATACCACTAGATTAAATCGATTGATCGACACCGTCCTTGCTATTCCCGAAAATGAGCTGGGGGCCATCTTTATCGAAATTAGAAATAACTTTGAAGCCAGACATAGAAATTTCGAAAACTACCTTAAGATAAACTTCAAAAAAATCCAACATGAAATTCCTAAGGATGCGACGATGTCTGAGGGTAGAAGTCTGGTGATGGGTGCCTATTTTTCAAAAGAATATTCTATACAATCGGCTGCTCTCTTTAACCCATCTATGGTCGCCCATCCGGACCAAAGTGGATTGAAGGTAGGGGAGAAGCGTTTTATAATCAGCTTGAGGTCTGTTGGTGAAGGGCATATATCTTCTATCGAGTTCAGGAGCGGTATAGTTGATGCTAAAGGAACCATCTCCTTAGATGCTGAAACACGTTACTCCTCCTGCTCGGAAAAGCATATAGACAAAGTCTATAATAAAGCCAATATTCTGAAAAATACAGCTGTTCTGAAAGATTTTGATCAATCGATATTAAGCATTTTTGATGATAAATTTACCATTCACGATTATCATAGAGAGTTAAAGGCCAATTCATTTTCATCTTTTGACAGTGCTACTCAAGCGAAACTATTTCATATTTTGGATACTAATTATGATGTGCTTACTGATGGAAATGCGCCCATTTGTGAACGTGTTATTTTCCCCAATGCAAAAGGGGAATCTATGGGCATGGAAGATGTTCGATTTGTCACCTTCAAAGACAAAGGGATTACCCAATATATAGGAACGTACACAGCCTATAATGGTCATGAAATTTCTCCTCAATTGATTATCACTAAGGATTTTATCCATTTTAAAGCCCGTTCGATGTATGGTGCGGCAGTAAGTGATAAAGGAATGGGACTTTTTCCAGAAAAAATTGGCGGAAAATATGTAATGATAGCAAGACAGGGTGGTGAAAATATTACGATTATGTATTCCGACAATCTATTTATTTGGGATGATTATGCCGTGATGATGAGACCTCAAGATACATGGGGTTATGTCCAATTGGGTAATTGTGGTGCGCCTTTAAAAACAAATGAAGGCTGGCTTGTCATTACCCATGCAGTAGGGCCTATTCGGAAATATGTGATTTCTGCCATTCTTCTGGATTTGGAAAACCCGTCAAAAATTATCAAGAAACTAAACCGCCCTCTTATATCGCCTAATGAAGAAGAACGCGAAGGATATGTGCCCAATGTGGTGTATTCATGTGGATCGATGATTCATGAAGGCAATTTAATACTGCCGTATGCCATGTCTGATTCAGCCTCCACTTTTGCGTGTGTGAATATTGTTGACCTTTTAAACGAGATGGATGAGTATCCATCATAAAATAAAACGAATTGGTTAAGAACAGAAAAATCCTTGTAATGGCATCCTTGTTTCTTTTATTCACTACTTCGTGCGTTGAAAAAAAAGGAAATTC
>JBATLS010000539.1:0-1512 GCA_049289435.1 Saprospiraceae bacterium
AGTCTATATTGTGTAAGGCCATGAAAGAAGGCGATGACAATTGCACAAAAATGGAGTTGACTCCTTTGTGGAGTGTGAGACGATTTTGGGAAATTTCATAGACCCATTCCTTATCTTTATCGTAGATGGATGTAATGAATACTTGATTGTTTTCTTTATAGTTTTGTAATGCTTGATAGTCAAATATATATATATGGTTGTCTTGTGAAAGGATGGATTTATCGCCTTTAATTTCAAGATTGGCAGTGTCCATATTGTCATCAGGATGGATCGATTGATGGATATATCTCCTTTTACCTGTTGCTGTATCATAAAAAATTATGCCCTCAGCCATGATGAAGGCCAATTCATTTCCTTCCATCGCCAAATAACTTATGGTATGTATGAATTTTTCACCATGAAATATTCTTACAGCTTGATTCGTTTCAGGGTCATACATGCATACCCCATAATGTCCAGCAACCCATATTCTGCCATGCTTATCTGAGACCAGGTTTTGTGGGGTAGTTTTTTTTATTATTTCATTAGGTAAAAGCAAGAAACTATCTCTTTTTTCATCCAAAACATAAAGACCTTGGTCTCCTAAAACGTACATTTTGGTGTCACAGGTTTCAATCATAGACAGAGCGGCATCTTTGATTTTATATAATTTTTCTATTTGATTTATATCAGGATCGTACAAAACAATACCCAACGGCACAGTCCGAATCAGCCATTTTTTATTTTTCCAAGGAATGATATTTCTGAATTTTGTACCTTCACCATAATGTAAAATAGTTTTTGTACTACCAGATTTCAAATCTATCGCAACCAGCCCATAATCCGTAGTGCCGATCCATTGACTACCATACTTGTGTATGTCATATATATCTTGAATTAGATCAGGCAAACTAGGCAGCCTTGGTGGATCAAGTTTGTGTATGATGTTGTATTCCCGATCGCATATCATTGCCCCTTGATTGTATCGCATTGACAAAAAGACCAAACTATCCATTTGTTTGACTTTGTACATGTATATGGGCAATGACTTATCCTTATGCTCTATATCTTTTCGAGAAAATAAATTTTTAAAATGGGGCACCATGTGCAGACCTGATAAATTGTCGGTACTCCAGAGATTATTTTGTTTATCTACATATACCGTGTTGCTACCTGGCATAGGGTAAAAGTGGCTTTTTTCGGTCTCCAAATCAAACAACATGATATATTTATACCCACTAAAAACCATATACTTTTTTCCTTGCCAAGTCCAAGCTACACCATTTATAGTAACATTTATATCTCCCATCCCTAAAGTGTCTACCTTGTAATCTTCTAGATCCAATCTCAATATTGGTTTATTCCAATACATCATGTAGGCATACTTATCATGCACGATGGTATTAAAATTAGTGAAGTGTTTTGATAAAACTATTTGCTTGGCTTTCTTTGTTACTTTATCAAAAATGTGAATATATTGATCATGTGTGGCTATTATTTTGTTTTTATTAGCCACTATTGCATTATAAGGTA
>JBATLS010000540.1:0-6580 GCA_049289435.1 Saprospiraceae bacterium
AAAACTATACATTTTTCGCAATTTAATTTCTTTTGGCTAAAATACCATCTTCACTTTTGATGTGAATGATGGTTGGTTGAAAACCAAAAGTAGCCTCATATCTATGGATGACTTGCCTGATCCAATCATCTGCTAGGTATCCTTTTACCAAGTTGATAGTACACCCTCCAAATCCCCCTCCCATCATACGGGCCCCGATGATATTGGGTTGATCCATTGTATAATTTACTAGCCAATCCAACTCTGGACAACTCACTTCATATTTATGGGACAGCCCATCATGAGAAGCATAAAGCAACTCTCCCAGTCTTTTAAAATCTTGATTTTCGATGGCATCTTTTGTTAAGAGTACTCTCTCATTTTCTTCGACTACAAAACTGACTCTCTGATACAACACTTTATCCAGTATTTTTTTGACTTCTGGCAATTCTTCTTTCTCGATATCTCTCAATGAAGAGATGGGTTTATATTGCTGGTTTAAAATACTAACCGCATTGTCACACTGATATCTCCTGTTGTTGTAGTCTGTGTCTATGAGGTTGTGTTTGACATTGGTATTGAATAAGTAAAAGCAGTATTCTCCCATCTCCATATCAATGTATTGGGTCGAGTTATCCCGACAATCGAGCAATATTGCCTTATTCTTTCGTCCATTTATGATCGTAAATTGATCCATGATTCCACCTTGTACCCCGTAGCCCCATTCTGCTGTGACCGCTTTTTGCAATATGATATCCGGGCTCATATGCCAGTGATTCAATCTATTGAGCACTTCGACAAATCCACAAGTGATCGACGATGAAGAAGAAATACCTGCACCTATTGGTAAGTTACCCCCGAATACAATATTTGCTCCATTTATATGAAAGTCTTGGAGCGTGGAAATGACTTGACGAAAAAAAATTTCCCAACCACTAGGATGAATACTTACTCGATTGAGCAATATTTCTGTTTCTCCGCCAGTGTCATAGGCAAAAATGTTGATTTCTCCAGTACTATTAGGACTTGCTAAAAACCACACCCCTTGACTTATGGCAAATGGCAATACAAATCCCTCGTTGTAATCAGTATGTTCGCCTATGATATTGGCCCTGCCAGGTGCAAATACTGTGACCTCATGCTCCCCATATTTTTGTCTGAATATTTTTTTAAGTTCATCATAGTATTCATTTGGATTTGGTACTTTTTCCATGGATATCTTTAGCTATTATGAAAATGTCTGCATCTCTACAAATTTTTTATACGGGCCGGTGATCTTACTCAGTTCATGATGAGTCCCTGATTGTACTATTTTACCTTCTTCCAATACCAAAATAAGATCGGCTTCTTGAATCGTGGACAATCTATGGGCTATCACTACAGATGTACGGTTTTTCATGATTTTGTGGAGGGCATCCTGTACAAGTCGTTCTGACTCTGAGTCAAGAGCTGAAGTCGCTTCATCAAGTATAAGCACCGGAGGATTACGCAATATCGCTCTGGCAATAGTCAATCTTTGCCTCTGACCCCCGGACAATTTTAGACCTCTATCTCCGATACTGGTGTCGTATCCTGCAGGAAGCACAGATATAAAATCATGGGCATTGGCTATCTCGGCGGCTTCTTTGATTTGTTCATCAGTATATTGGTGAATACCAAAAGTGATATTATTGGCAATAGTGTCATGAAACAGGATGGCATCCTGAGTCACGATACCAAACAATTGTCTAAGGTCCTGAAGGTTTAGGTCACGAATATCTACCCCATCAATGCTGATTTTGCCCTCTGTCACGTCATAAAATCTGGATAATAAATCCACAAAAGTAGATTTACCGGCTCCTGAAGTGCCCACTAATGCTATGATCTGTCCTTTTTTAATGGTCAAATTGATGTTTTCCAGTGCATTGACTTCATTGTCTTTGTAGGCAAAAGATACATTTTCAAATCGAATCTCTTTTTCAAAATTTACATTGCGAATGGCATCTTCTTTGGATGGTATATCATTGTGAGTATTCATGACCCGATCCAATCTATCGAGTGCGGCCATCCCTTTTTGAATGCTAAAATATGCTGACGATAGTGATTTGGCAGGTTCTATCACCTGATAAAAAGCGAAGACGAATGCAAAAAATGTCTCCGGTTGTAGGGTGTTTTTAAATACTAAATGAGATCCATACCACATCAAAATGGTAATCACCGAAACTCCTAAAAATTCAGATACAGGTGCGGCCATATCCCTGCGTTGGATGACATTAGTAAGCGTTTGTCTAAACTGTGTGTTTTCTATATCGAATTTGTTTTGTTGATACTGCTCAGCATTGAATCCCTTGATGATCCTGAGACTTCCCAATGTTTCTTCTACATGGGCAGTGATGTTGGAAATTTGGTTTTGTACATCTACGGATGACTGCTTTAGAGATGTGACAATCCTGCCAATGATAAATCCTGCGAAAACAACCAAAATCAGAACAAAAAGGGTCAAAGATGGACTGATGAACAACATAAAAATGATACACCCTAGCATGATGATGGGTGCTTTAAATATGGCTTCGATAACACTTAGGATGGACCACTCTATCTCTTGCACATCTACGGTCATGGAGGACAAAAGTGCTCCTTTCCTCTCGTTGCTGTAAAAACTTAATGGCAGCTCTAAATATTTGGTATATAACTGTTTGCGTAGGTCATAGATGATTCCATTGCGCAGGGGAGCCATAAAATAGAGGGCGTAGTATCTAAATACATTTTTTAACAAAAAGACGATGATCAGCGAAATACATACCCATACCAGTGCAGTATCTTTACCATACACCACAATCATATCCGAGAGGTAGTATTTTACCCATTCATTGATGTCTAATCCCGAAGGTTGGATAGGTACACTCTGGATTCTTTCGAACAGTATTTGAAAAAAAGGTATCAAAAGCGGTATGCTGATCACAGTAAATATTGCCATCAGTATATTGCATAATACACTTAGTATAAAATCCTTCCTGTAATCTCTGATACGGGACAGCAATCGCCAAAATCCCTTCATTCAACTTGTTTTTGTAATACTATTCAATACAGTCATTCATATCAAAAGTATTCATAAATCCGGTATTGAAATTGCCCGATCTGAAGGCTTCGTTTTTCATGAGTGCTTTATGAAATGGTACGGTGGTTTTGATGCCTTCTATGACAAATTCGTCCAGTGCTCGTTGCATTTTTTTGATACAATCTTCCCTTGTCTGAGCTCGGCATATCAGTTTTGCAATCATCGAGTCATAAAACGGTGGCACAGAATATCCAGCATAAACGTGGGTATCCACTCTGACGCCATGGCCCTTGGGACTGTGGAAAGAAGTGATTTTACCTGGACTGGGTCTGAAATTGTTGGCTACATCTTCTGCATTGATACGACACTCCATCGCATGCATTTTAGGATAGTAGTTTTCTCCTGATATTTTGACACCTGCTGCTACTTTGATTTGTTCTTTGATGAGGTCATGATCGATGACTTCTTCAGTCACGGGATGTTCTACCTGAATACGGGTATTCATTTCCATGAAATAAAAATTGCGATACTTATCCACCAAAAACTCTATCGTTCCTACCCCCTCATAACTGATAGACTTGCCAGCTTTGATGGCGGCATCACCCATGAGTAGCCTGAGTTCATCAGTCATGAAAGGTGATGGGCTCTCTTCTACCAGTTTTTGGTGTCTCCTTTGTATGGAACAATCTCTTTCGGACAGATGACAGACATTTCCAAACTGGTCGCCTACGATCTGAAATTCTATATGTCGGGGTTCTTCCACATATTTCTCTACATATATGCCGTCATTTGAAAATGATGCTTTGGCTTCTTTACGTGCACTGTCCCAGGCATCTTCAAAATCCTCATCCTTCATGACGATACGCATACCTTTACCACCACCACCTGCAGTCGCTTTGAGTATGACAGGATAGCCTATCTGATTGGCTACTTTTATACCATGTTTGACATCTTTGAGCAAGCCTTCTGATCCTGGTACGACAGGGACACCCGCTTTGATCATGGTTTCTTTAGCGGTGACTTTATCACCCATTTTTTGGATCATCTCAGATGTCGGACCTATAAATTTTACGCCCGATTGCTTGCATATTTCCGAAAAATTGGCATTTTCTGACAGAAAACCATATCCTGGGTGGATAGCATCTGCATTGGTGATTTCTACCGCTGCCATGATCCTTGGGATATTGAGGTAGGATTCTGCAGAAGATGCTGGTCCTATACACACCGCTTCATCTGCAAATCTTACGTGCAAACTCTCGCTATCAGCCTTTGAATATATAGCCACAGTTTTGATGCCCATCTCTTTGCATGTGCGTATGATGCGCAGAGCTATTTCACCACGATTGGCGATTAATATCTTATTGAACATGGATGTTGGATTAGTGAATGAATAAAAATTTTCTTTCGACAAAAGTCAGAAAACTATACCTCTACTAAAAATAGCACCTGGTCATATTCGACCGGTGAAGCATCTTCTACACATACTTTAACGATGGTACCCGTAGAGTCACTCTCTATTTCATTAAAGAGTTTCATCGCTTCTATGATGCAAACTACATCACCTTGTTTGATTTGCTCACCGACTTTGGCAAATACAGGCTTGTCAGGACCCGCAGATCTATAAAAAGTCCCTACGATGGGTGACTTCACTTCCACTATGTTTTTGGCCTTGACTGTCTCTACGGTCGGCACTTCCTTAGGGGTATCATTTTGTACAGGCGGTGTGGTCGATGCCGCATTTGCTGGGTTTCCTGAAGCCAATGGAGTCATCATTTGGGGAGCAGAGATGACGGTTTGTTTTACTTCTTTGTGATATTTTTCTGTCCTGATAAGCACTTCAATATCTTTATTTTTCATCTTAAACTCAGACAGATTGGACTCATTGACCAATTTTATGAGTTGTTGTACTTCATTGAAATTCATATGACTTTAGTTTAAATGGTTTAGGCTTTGACTCTTTCTAAATATGATCCACTCTTGGTATCTATTTTTATTTTATCCCCCTGATTGATAAAAATAGGAACTTTAACTTCTGCACCGGTCTCCACTGTGGCGGGCTTTGTGACATTGGTTGCGGTATCTCCTCTGACTCCGGGCTCTGTGTAAGTGACTTCCAGGACGATGGACTGTGGCAGCTCTGCGGTCAAGGGAATATTTTTCTCCGCATGAAAAAGTATTTCTATTTCACTGCCTTCTTTTAGGAAATCAGGTCTTTCCAACATGGCAGGATCTAAAGATACTTGCTCGTAGTTTTCGTTGTCCATAAAGTTGTACCCATTGTCATCGCTATACAGAAACTGAAATTTCCTTCGCTCTACTCTGACATCTTCTATTTTGTGCCCTGCCGGGAAGGTATTTTCTACCACTTTGCCAGTGGTGAGGCTTTTTAATTTTGTTCTGACGAATGCATTTCCTTTGCCAGGTTTTACATGTAAAAATTCTACTACTGTGTAAATGTCTCCGTTATAATTGAGACATAGACCGTTGCGTATATCCGAGGTACTTGCCATAGATTGATTTAATGGTTACTAAAAGTGGGTCAAAATTAATAAACTTCTTTGGTATTCCAAATTATCCTATGACGACAAGTGATATTTGGACAAAAGAATACATTAGTGATTTTTTGAAAATCAATAGGTTTATCTGAAAAGAATTTAGAGTATGTTTAAAAATTTTCTTATTTGCTAAACACTAGATTGTGGTTATGATAATAAAATAATCAACGAGTTTAGTGTACTAAATGGGACGATTATTTTGAAGGCAGCAGGTTCATAAGATATTGATTATAAAGCAATAAAAATTTAAAAATACTCTTATAACCAAAAAGAAATACGCGCATATAATCAAACGTTTTTAACTAATTTTCTTTCATTTTGTTTAATAGCAATACTTCTGAATGATTTGATGCACTACATCACTATTTTTGTAAAAAATATGAGCTATATTTGTTAAAATTAATGATTTATCAAATGAATACAAAAGATTTACTTTCAAGAATCACTGTAGTTCCTTCTATTTGTCATGGTAAGCCAGTGGTTCGGGGGATGAGATATTCGGTACAAAGTATTTTGGAATTGTTAGCATCAGGGATGACGACTCTTGAAATATTGGCAGATTATGAAGATCTGGAAGAAAATGATTTGAAAGCGTGCCTCTTATTTGCTGCTATGGAATAAACTATAAGTTCTTTAACTTGCTTTTGGCCATGCCATAGGCAGACACAATTATATTCCTCATACCAATTTAATAAAAACTGTGTCTTAGTGTCCTTTGTGATTTCCCTTAGTGCTCTTTGTGGTAAAAATACCCTTAGTGCACTTTGTGATTTCCCTTAGTGCCCTTTGTGGTAAAAATACCCTTAGTGCACTTTGTGGTTTCCCTTAGTGCCCTTTGTGGTAAAAATAAACTCAGTGTCCTTTGTGATTTCCCTTAGTGCCCTTTGTGGTAAAAATAACCTTAGTGCACTTTGTGGTTTCCCTTAGTGCCCTTTGTGGTAAAAATAACCTTAGTGTCCTTTGTGCAAACCTTAGTGCCCTTTGTGGTAAAAATAAACTTAGTGTCCTT
>JBATLS010000541.1:0-2659 GCA_049289435.1 Saprospiraceae bacterium
AGCGATTCTGCCGACCCATCCAGATCTCCAGTCAACGTGATGACGACGCTATCCAAGTCTGAAGATGTATGGAGATACACATCATCATCTACTATTCGTGTAGATTTGCTATCGAGACATGTGATAGATCTATTGTGAAAGTCATAGGGATAGACGCCACTGCTGTTGTCCCTATCCAGACCCAACAAAAGATCACACTCGGGGTCTGATGCTAAGAATTCGAGGGGGGAGCTTGCTCCCAATACTTCAACCAATCCACTACACAATTGCCTTCCAGTCCTATTGTCTAAATCGAGCTCTACCAAACCAGACTGAATGACACCGGATGAGTTTAGTCTGCTTTGACCAAAAGCCAAAATAATAGTGCTATCACATGAATAAGGAATCGCTACCATCCCCGCAAAAAACGTTCTATCAATATATAAGGTTGACAAACCAATATTGGATGTGTTTACCTTGAATACACCAGAGTATGCATTTTCATCATCATAAGTAAATGAAGTAAATAATTCGCCTTGATAAAAAATCAGGTCACAATTGCATGAAAACTCAAATTTTCCAATAAAATTGTTATCGCCATTTGCAGGATTGTAGGAAATTAAATCATTTTCAGCCAAATACAATAGTCCATTGAAATCACTCACCAGCCCCTTGGTGTAATAAGGTAAAATAGCGACTTTGGAAATTGTACAACTACTTGTATCTATATTATATAAGCCAGTACCAATCTGGTTTTCATTCTGAATACCATACAATGATCCATTGGGGTGAAAAGCTATATCTGTAAAATAAGATCCTGGCAAATAACATAAATATTCCTTGGTGCAACTTTGTACATCAAATTTTATAATCCAATTGGGTTCGGATATATAAACTATCTGTGTATGCAGCCTACCAAGAGTAGCTGTGATAATGAATACGATCAAAAAACAGTGCGAAAGCTTCATTCAGGGGTTTAATTGAAAAGTATTGTTGAAAAAGCAAGTGCTTAGACCAAGCACTTGCTATATTTATCCAATGGTACAATTTGAATTATGTCATCTGATAAATTTTTCTGTATCAGAAAAGTCTTTGCCATTCACTCTTATGATATACATACCACCAGTCAGGTTTAATCCAAGCTGATATTCATTTATACCTTCACTTAAGTGCTTATTTTCTGTATGTAAGATCTTCCCACTGATATCATACACAGAAATATTTGCAATGCCTTCTTTGGGTATGAATAGTAAGGCGTTCAGATCATTGACGCTATTCAACACTTTGATATTGCATTGCTTCTTGATGTGATTTTGAACTTTCAAAACAAATGGTACTTGATACACTTCACCTGAAAATTCAGTGACTTCAGAAGATACTTCATCCGACCAATCAATCAAGTCCTCAAATTTTTTAATATTTTGTTTTGCAACAAGTTTTATTTCCATCACGTCACCTTCGGGATAGGTAGGATAAAGTCCTGGCGTATCGTAGTAGTCCAACACCACCAATTGACCAGATGTCTTATTGTAATGCCACTTTGGTTGAAATCTACCGTTAAATTTAACATCCTGAATTTCGGCATTCTCATAAGGAATGGATAAGCTATATTGTATCGATCCTAATGTATCTGGCTTTGAACTAATATTCACCGTCATTTGTAATATGTCCCCTTTTTCGATATTGGATACTTGCGCAATATACTTATTTTGGTACGTACTGCTCCTGCTTTGGAGTTCATGGTCCTCTTTAAAGTATCCTCCCGGACCGCAGACCCAAGTATTGTGCCCTGCTCCAGACCCGCCACTGATGATATCCCCGATTTTTATTGTGTGCAATTTAAAATAATTGGCGGAACTTGCAGTGATTTGTGTCTTCGAAAGTGCAGAAAAATATATCGTAGGCACATAGATATCGCCATATACATTGTAATAGGGATAATTTATAAAATCAGCTAAATCAATGTTAGGTACCCAACCCCAGCTTTTGCGACCATAGGTACCATAATCATTTGTATATCCCAATATCATGTTTTGAATGACCGTTTTATCATTATTGGTTATGGAAGCACTATTGTCAGCATCGGCTGCTACCAGATGCCATGGCGTAAAAGATCTTAGTCCTGCCTGATATTTGGTGATTTCTGTCACATCAGCTGCGGTAACTCCATTTATATAATCTGCACGATTTTCAATAGATTTAGGTGATATTTGTAAAGTGTTTACCTGAGCAGAACTGGATACACCATCAGCTACTTGTATCGTTCCAGAATATCCACTGCAAGACGTTGACAAAGAATTTGTTCCTGAGACTTTGAGTGAATCTGTTCTAAGTGTCAGGATATCAATGGTATGATCTGAAACATTTCGTGAAGTGTAATTTTGAAAATAATTCTGCCCGCTAGTAATAGAAACATTCGTAAAATATTGCCCAGAAGCATTAAAACTAAAGAAACTGAAGAAAGTAGTCAAGGTCACGCAAAGTATCATTTGCCCCCCTTTGTGTCGTAAAAAACTAAAATTCGTCTTCATAAGATAAAATTTTTTTGTTTAAAAAAATGAATAAATAAAAATATCGAATCTCATACATTGCCGACTGACATCTGAGCTCCGATGTTAGCACGACACTACATGGTCATTCCACTTTTTTTTATCATCATCATTGACTTTTAAAACAAAAA
>JBATLS010000542.1:0-3974 GCA_049289435.1 Saprospiraceae bacterium
AACCTTAGTGTCCTTTGTGGTAAAAAAAATCTTAGTGCCCTAAATATACTACTAAGTTTCATTACAAGCTCTTGCGCTTCGAAGCAAACGTACCATCAGACCAAAGACCTAAATAATTAAAAATAAAGTACAATATTTCCAATAGTTATTGACTTCAACCAGAGTTCTAAGTGCATAGTAATGTCATAAACATCGAAATTATATTCTTTGCATCCAGTTTATAATGATATTTGAAATCAAAGATTGTAAAGCCATTTTTGGGTAAAAATTGCCAACATTTATCAAGAGATTCAAGAACCTAAAGACTGTAACCCATTCCCTAAGACCTAAAGACTAACACCCAAAGCCTAAAGCCTAAGGACTAAAGACTATTACCCAAATAATCACCCCAATTCTCTGAGATACATCTGAATAGTATTTTTCAAACCCAGATAAAGTGCATCACAAACGATGGCATGACCTATGGATACTTCCAAAAGTTCTGGTACATGTTGTTTGAAAAATCGTAGGTTGTCCAAATTGAGATCATGTCCCGCATTGATGCCTATACCTATTTGATGACAAATCTCAGCAGCATTTGCAAAAGGTGCAACAGCGTCGTCACGATCTTGATGATAATGATGGGCATAAGGCCCGGTATAAAACTCTATTCGGTCAGCTCCTGTTTCTTTAGCATTTTCTATCATGTGAGCCAAAGGATCAATAAACAGGCTGACCCTGATGCCGTGAGCGTGCAATTTATTGACGATCTCTTTGAGCAATTGCTTATGAGTAATTGTATCCCAACCCGTATCGGAAGTTAGAGCACCCGGTAGGTCTGGAACTAAGGTACATTGGTGGGGTCTATTTTTTATCACAAGGTCTATAAATTCGTCTGAAGGATAGCCTTCTATATTAAACTCCGTAGTGACCAGATGTTTAAGTGGTTCGATGTCACTATATTTGACATGTCTTTGGTCAGGTCTTGGGTGGACTGTTATGCCTTGAGCACCAAATGTTTCGCAATCCTTAGCCACTTTTAAGAGATCAGGGTAATTTGCACCACGAGAGTTTCTGATCAATGCGATTTTATTGATGTTGACACTTAGTTTTGTCATGTATTTATGTTGTCAATTATTTCCCTTGAGAATGAATTATCTTATGAATTTAGAGCCAATAATCACTTTTAGGAATCACTTGTTTTTTTAGAATTGATAATGTCTCTTATCTGGGCTGCCTTTTCATAATCTTCTTTAGCTAATGCTTCTTCCAGTAGTTTGTCGAGACTGGCTACATTCATATCCTCGATAGAAGTAACTTTAGTTTTACCAGACGACTTTTTCTCCTTGTCATTATCCTCGTCATCTATGATCACTCCAGCACTTTCCATGATGAATTCAAAAGTATAAATAGGGCATCCATATCTTACAGCCATGGAGATGGCATCGGATGTTCTGGCATCGATCTGCATGACTTTACCACCCATTTCGCAGATCAGCTGGGCATAAAATATGCCATCCAGTAGATTGTTGATCAACACTTCTTTTAAATCTATATCATAAGCGTCCAGAGTATTTTTGAATAGATCATGAGTCAATGGCCTATTCGGGGTCATATTTTCAAGTGCTACAGCAATAGCTTGGGCTTCAAACCCACCTATCACAATCGGAAGCCTCCGCTTACCATCTTCTTCACCCAACACCACAGCATAGTTGTGTGATTGGGTCACACTGTGAGACAATGCCATGATATCTAATCTTACTTTCTTCATATCTGTATTATTATAATAAGCACAAAATTAATAATATATTTTTAAATCACTTCATTATTCAAATTTAGATTCAAGTGACTAATACAACTTTTGAAGCAGACGATATTTTAAATATATTTAAATACACTTAATTGCTTACATAAAAACCAATTTAATGTTAAGTTGTTGAGTGTGAAATAAAAAAATATGTTTGGACTGTTTAAGAAAAAAAGTGAAAAAGATAAGTTGATGAAGAAGTACACAGCTTTATTGGAGGAGGCCTTTACCTTGTCTAAAACCAATCGGACAGAAAGTGATGCAAAAACTGCGGAAGCGGCTGAATTGTTGACTCTTATAGAATCCATCAAAGAATGATATTATTGTGAGATTTGTATTTTCAGGACCCGAATCTTGTGGCAAAAGCACTTTAGCAAAACTGATTCACCAGAAATCCGGTATTCCGATGGTTAGGGAATTTTCGAGACAATATTTGACCGACAAAGGAGTCATCTACGATCTTCAAGACGTTTATCAGATGGGCTTACTGCAGCGCTGGGAAGAACTGGTGACAAATGGGAAATACGAGCACGTCATATGCGATACAGATTTACTCACTATTTTGATTTGGCAATCAGTAAAATATGGTCATTGCGATCATCATTTACTCCAATTATGGAAAGAGTGCCCACCTGATATATACTTTTTGTGCGTTCCAGACATACCTTGGGAATATGACGTACTACGAGAAAATCCGTTTGATAGAATGGGCATTTTTGATATTTATAAGCGATGGCTGGATGAATACAAAATGAATTATTTTATTCTGGAGGGCACTTTCGAATCAAAGATTGAATTGGTAATCAAACAAGTTACTTCATTCACAAATGTAAACTTCCACTCAGATCATTCAAATAATTTTTAGTCTTTGTTCAACTCGATGATAGTTGAAAACACAGTAAAAAGTTGTGACTACTAGATATCCTAAGGAATAGGTTCCAGAAATACAATAGCTAAATTCTGCTAGCAACGCAGTCAAACATGTGAATCAATCAATGTGAATTTTTGAAATCACACTTTGGTGTACTTTTACAATGCAAATTAATTATTTAAGCATTAAAAATCAAAAAAAACATGAGAGCAATTAAATTTTTTTACCTGATCTGCGTAATAGCAATTTTATACATATCCTGTGCAAAGGATGAGCCAGTAACTGTCACCATTAATGCGTCCAATTATGTAGGCAACTATGTAGGAGTAGAGACTTGTGAAAATAATATTAACAGCACTTCTGTGGTTCAAATTTCAAGCCCGAGTACGACATCAAGTACCATTATTCTTGGTTTCGTCAATAAATGGGGTGAAGGTACTAAAAATGTAAGTGCTAGTATCACAGGAAATAGTCTTTCTATACCTAGTCAGGAATTGACAGTAGGTACTGATAAACTAATCATTATTGGTTCTGGAAATTTAAGCGGAAAAACTTTGACGTTAGCTATGACTTACAAATTTTCTTTTGCTGCGACTCCAGTAAAATGTACAATAGATTGCACTAAAAATTAAGATGATTTAACAAAAATCATTTGATTACCTTTGTGGCTAAATTAAAAAGAGTAGTTCATTATGCCACAACTTACCAACCACATTATGATGATCAGGCCAGCCAATTTTGGCTTTAATGATCAGACCGCCGCCAACAATACTTTCCAATCCACCGAAAAAATGGGTGATTCGAATGCTTTGAGCAAAATAGCCACGGAGGAGTTTGATCTCATGGTCCAACTTCTTAGGTCTAAAGGCATCAATGTCTTGGTGATTGAAGATACACCTTCCCCGGAAAAGCCTGATGCAGTGTTTCCAAATAATTGGATTAGTTTTCACGAGAATGGCGCATTGATCACCTATCCTATGTATGCACCAAACAGGAGGATCGAGCGACGGGAAGACATCATAGAACAGATAGGGGAGCGGTATCATATTCGCAACAGGTATTCATTTGAGTTTTATGAGGATGAACAGCCACCATTGTTTTTGGAGGGCACTGGCAGTATGATATTTGACAGAGAAAATGATATATTATATGCTTGTCTCAGTGATCGTACCGATGCTACACTGTTGGACAAGTTCAATGTGCTGATGGGTACCAGAGGCTGCGTCTTTCGGTCTTTGGACAGAGATGGGCAAGAGATTTACCATACCAATGTCATGATGGCACTTGGTCAGGATTTTGTGGTCATCTGTATGGAGT
>JBATLS010000543.1:0-6104 GCA_049289435.1 Saprospiraceae bacterium
TTGCCATCCTGCTTGCAGTGGCGACACATCCTTTGGCACTTGTTACCGTCACCGTATAAGTGGTGTTAAAGCTAGGATTGATAGTAATGGAAGAAGTAATGGCTCCAGTACTCCATGCGTATGAAGCACCACCAGAAGCGGTGAGAATAGATGAAATTCCATTACAAAATGATGCATTTCCACTGATGATTACTACTGGAAGGGGATTTACCTGCACCGATTTGTGTGCAGTTGCTGTACATAAATCACTATTGGTTACGGTAACTGTATATGTCGTATTTTCCAATGGTGATACTACAATATGATCTGAAGTATTGCCATTGCTCCATGAGTACGTACCTCCACCAGTAACCGAAATGGTAGCCGAATTTCCACTACATATTTCTGATGGTCCAGAAAGTATTGGATTGGGCACTGGATTTACTTTGACAAAGACCGAGGTATATTCCATACATCCGTTGCCATTGAGTGCCAACACTCTATAGGTAGTACCTTCTGTGGGGCTGACTGTGATTTGATTTGTCGTTGCTCCTGTACTCCATTCATAGCTTAATCCTCCTGTAGCTGTAAGCGTAGTGCTTTCTCCCAGACATATCTCCAGTTTACCACTAATCATAGGTGAAGGCAGTGGTGTCACCACTATTGTAGCTTCTGCTTTTGCCGTACATCCTTTATTGCTGGTCACAGTTACCGTATAAGTCTGTGTATTCAAAGGCGACAGATTGATATTTGCTGTAGTTGCACCTGTTGACCATACATAAGATGCACCACCCGAAGCAGTGAGCACTGTTGACCCACCAGTGCATATATTAAGATTACCAGATATGGCAGCGGTAGGTAATGGATTTACAATAATCTTTATAGTATCTGCATGGGTACAACCATTGCAATCAGTAGCAGTCACTGCATAATCAGTAGTTGTCAATGGGTTGACGTTTATGGAGGCGGTCGTAGCTCCATTTGACCACAAATATGATACACTGTTATCTACAGGCAGTCCATCACAACACCCACCAAATATTCGGATGTCATCCAACTCCCAACCCGACATATTACCACCAGAATTGATCACACAATATCCCCTAAGCTCAAATCTGAAAGTAGAAGTTTCAGTAATATTGAAGGCAGGAATACTTGAGAAGTCAATGGTTTCTACATTCCATGTTTTTTCAGTAGGGCGATTGTCTTCTGAATAAATAAGTAGATCATTTTTATATACTCTGAGCAGATATTTTGTATTGATATTATTTGGACCTGAGGATCCATTTGTAGTAATCCATGTTACAGGTGATTGTTCTCTAAATGAAAGCTTAGTCAATCTTCCTGCTTCTTTGGGCGTCATAGTAACTTCAACTTTCACAGCGAGGTTAGGGTCATAAGTAGAAGGATCACAACTATCCATCGCTGGCACACATATGCCAATATCATTGCTATAACTGCCTATCACAGGCGTACATGAGTGATCGCCCTGACTTCTGTACATATTGCTTGCTGTTATGGTGGTACAATTTCCTTTGGAAGGGTACGTCGGTAAAAATTCTGTATAACTATTTTGATTGGTTTGATTGGAAGCATTGCATTGGTCAAGTGTCCATCTGACAAGTAGTGAATCGACATTGGGCGAGCAGTATGGCTTGCATGTTGAAGCCCCTGATGTGCTTGCTGTAAGAGTATGGGCTGTGCCAACACAAGCTTCTTTGTCGGCTCCGAGACTTACCTGCAATTGACCTACTGTCACGGTAATATTGGTAGTAGAAATACATCCTTTCGCATTGGTATATGAAATGGTGTATATTCCTGATTGAGCAGGTTGCAAATTGCTGAGATTCCAAAAAGTACTACCATTGGGTATAGTACTAACTGTTCCATTTGGTCTTTTCAAACTTACATTGGTCGTCCCTAAAGATTGTATGCCTATTTTGATATTTGATCCTCTGCACACAGCTATTTTATTGGCTTGAACATACCCAATCCCTCCATCTATATGTGGGATAATAGCTGTCGGTGAGCCACCTGACATAGTAATGATTCGGGAATCTGGACTAGGACATCCACAATCTGTATCTGCCACCACTTCATACACTGCACTGCTTAATTCAGCCAGATTGAGTGTTCCGACTCCGGTAGCGTATGGTCTTCCATTTTTATAGACTGCAATTTTTCTTGCGCAACCATTATTGATGGCCTGTATTTTGAATGTACCATCTGCAGAATAACACGACGAAGGGGACCAGATATCAGTCACCAAAAGGGTACATTGAGATGTCAGACTTGTATGGAAAATCATCAATAAAATGATACCTGAAAGTCTGTAAAAACGAGAATAATAGTTTTGGGTAGAGTTGAGCATGAGTCTATCTTTTAGTTCAGATTTAATAGAAAAATTCTTACCTGGCTAGTAATTTTGCCAAATAAAAACACCTAAATTTTTTATAATCCGAAGTAAAGATAGTGAAGGAATGACTACCAAAAAGTTTATAATTGGGTATTTTTCATATAATTATTTATATCAACTATAAAGGTTTGTTGATATGGTTTCTTATACAAAGAGAAAAAAATAAATGTGTATTTCTCTCTAAATTAAAAAGGTTAAATATTACGATCCAAGTATCACGCCCACTGTTCGGATGGATTCATCCCTCTTAAATTTTACACTCACTTTATCTCCTGCTTTGTATTTCTCTAGGATCAGAAAAAGGTCATTGGTACTGGATATTTTATTACCATCAATCTCAGTAATGATGTCACCGAAAATAATCTCTCCACTATTGGTTTGTGTGAGTGCTTTTAGTCCTGCTTTCGCTGCTCCTCCATTGGGGACCAAACCCATGATCATAGCTCCCTCTATATCCCAGTCTTGCGCATATTTTTGCGGAAGCGGCTCGATGCCGAGTTTGGGTCTTTTGAACTCACCATATTTGATAAGATCAGGGATGACCAAACTAACTTCGTCCACTGGTATAGAAAACCCAATCCCAGCCGAAGCACCGGAAGGGCTATAAATCATCGTATTGACTCCAATCAATCTGCCACTACTATCTAGCAGCGGGCCTCCAGAATTACCTGGATTGATGGCTGCATCGGTCTGGATCACGTCTCTGATCGGCCTACCCCCAACAGAAGTAATTTCTCTTCCCAAAGCACTGATGACTCCAGTAGTCAACGACTGATCCAGTCCAAAAGGGTTGCCAATGGCATACACTGATTGCCCAACTCTAAGGGTGGATGACTGTCCTACAGGGATAGGTCTAAGCTTATCCGCCGGAGCTTTGATTTTCAAGACAGCCAAATCTTTATTGGGCTCGGTACCAATGACCTCAGCATCCCATGTAGATCTATCACCTAAAGTCACTTTGAATTTTGAACCATTTTGGATCACATGAAAATTGGTAATAATGTGGCCTTGAGTATCCCAAATAAATCCAGATCCTGATCCCGCAGGTATCTCGGTAATATTTCTTGACCAGTAATCTCTTTGTTGGTTGATAGTAGTGATAAAACATACCGAAGGAGCTGATGACTCGAAGAGATCGATGGTAGCTTGTTCGGAATTGGTGAGATAAACCACAGAATCAATGGTGCGCTTGTGGATGGGGTCGCCAGATGATTTTATACCCTTGGATGATGTATCTTCAGTGCTTGAAATATTCAAAAAATTGCTTGCTCCAGAAAAATAATTCGAGCCTACAAAGATGCCAACTACTAATAATCCAATTGCAAATAATAACTTTCCCATGTGAATGCAAAATACTTTGATGATATGTATTAAACACAATAACAGGAAAAATGTGTTGTAAAAACCCTTAAAATTATGCTAAATTTCGAAGATATCGACTAACTCTATATCTTTCATCATGATGTGTGTGATATAAATCGTCCAAAATATTGATCAATTGTTGATATCCCAATTCATTGCCCCAAGCCAATAGTCCTTTTGGATAGTTTACACCGTAAAGTACTGCAGTTTCTACATCAGTAGCACTACATATCTGCCTATCTACGGTATCACAAGCTTCGTTGACCAATAAAGACATGATTCTGAAAAAAATGTCCTCCGCAGACATTATGTCATTTAGTATGTCTGTCCTTTGTGAAACCATAGATATAGACTCTTGGGTATAGTCATAAAATCCTTTTCCAGTTTTTCTGCCCAAATGGCCCGCCTCGACCATCCTTTGTTGTGTAATAGAGGGCCTATATCTACCATCGTAATAAAATGATTTCCACACCGACTCAGTAGCTTTAAAATTGACATCATGTCCGATAAAATCCATCAGAGCAAATGGTCCCATCCTGAAACCTTGTGCAGTCATAGCCAAATCTATTTTTTCTATAGTAGTACCGCCTTCTTCAAAAATTCTGATGGCCTCACCATAGAAAGGCCGAGCTACCTTATTGACTATAAACCCTGGTGAATCTTTGGTAATAACGACCATTTTACCCCAAGAAGATATCCAATTTTTTGCTAGGTCGATGGTTTCAGTAGAGGTTTGCAATGCGGGTACTACCTCCACCAATTTCATAATGACCGGTGGATTGAAAAAATGCATCCCTATACACCTTTCAGGCTGCTTTAGCACTGACGCAATCGAAGTTACCGATAACGAAGACGTATTGGTAGCAATCACACAGTCTTCACTCACGACGAGCTCCACCTGGCTAAACAAGGTTTGTTTGGACGACAAATCTTCTACTATAGCCTCGATGACCAGATCACAACCAGCGAGCGTTTCTATGTTTTGTACAAAATACAGCCGCCCTATGACCGCAATATTATCTTCATGACTAAGTTTTCCTTTATTACACAGTATCTGAAGGCTGTGACGAATATTTGTAAATGCTATTTCAGTGGCTTTTTGGTTCTGATCAAAAATCCTTACCTCACAGCCCGCCATTGCAGCAACTTGCGCAATACCACTCCCCATAGCACCAGATCCTATGATACCTACTATCATCAAATATATAATTAATGTACCCACAAATATAGTGATGTATATAAATAAAAGCGTTTGATTCTGACTTTAGTTAATATTTGCCTGATAAATGAAATGTCTGTTATTGACTTTTAAAATTTCCAAGGGTCCAGTTGGTGCAAATCTATGCCAAAACTGATTCGCGATAGAAAACCTGCATGCTGACCCTTATAAATATTTCCAAGTGCGGATGAGTATATCAGTGGAATATAGATATTGATCACTTCCGATATGTGGAGAGATAATCCGCCATTATAGATGACATTGTTTGAAAATCTTGAACCACTATATGTGCTGTAAGTACCTGCGTCAAAATAAATCCTGATAGGCAATTTAACTGGCAATATGGGAATATCAGAGCTAAAATTGACAGAGGTCGCAAAATGATTGGACATACCCAGACTGTAGGCCGATCCGATGGGAGTCTTGAAGCCGCCGCCATTGTTCATACTCACCTGATTGTCATACAAGCGACTTTGGTTTTGTCTGGAAAAAAAATACTCATCATAGGTGTAGTCGTTAAAACCCTGATGTATCATAGCAATACTCCCTTTGGTAAATACATTCTGAAAACTATTGGACTGCCTTTGAGTATTGCTCAAAAAACCTGCCGAAAATATCCGAAAATATAGATTTTTTCTTGAAGCATACATCAGTCGCTGATTCAAAATGGCAGATAATTTGATATAATTTTGTTGCCCATAACTCTGTTGTTCACCACTCAGCCACAACGATGTAGTACTCAGAGCCATGTCCTTTTTCAATTGATAATCTAATCTGAAAATAGTACTATTGACACTATTGATCCCCTTCAACACATTGGCACTTTCGAATTCGGCTACTTCTTCATTGATCAAAAAACCTTTTAGTGCAAGTGATGAAGTAACTCCAGATGTGGACGGATGATCGATTGTAAGTGTAACCGACGGATCTATCCTGATGTATCTTAGACTGTAATCCAAGTTCCGGTTTTTGTTCATATGAAATGATTTTACCCCGGCGCGATAGGAGATTTTTTGAACCGTGCTACTTGACATATATTGGTCATAATTCACCCACGATTGGCCTATCAGTTTTTTACTACCAAAAGCATACATTGGGGCTATAAAAAAAGTCAGGTCTTTAGGTTCT
>JBATLS010000544.1:0-4896 GCA_049289435.1 Saprospiraceae bacterium
AATATGTCCTAAGTTATGCAGATCATTATAGCGACAGACTTTGGGTGAGTAGTTTTTTTGTTCCTCCAGATAATGCTCATTATCTGATATAGTATCTATATAAGATCAAATAGTTATTTTATAATCACAGGTATGTTTTTCCTGTGGTGTCCAAATGCTCAAATTGTAGTTGACTTAACTCACTATTTGGGATTGGTTTTGATGAACAAATGACGGCTTTCTAGCCATCATGATGGACGCATATAAATAGTTCAATAGGATGTTTAGATGTCCATTATTAGATCAATGAAGTGATTTAAAAACATATTATTCATTATTAATAAAAAAAATAATCTGTCATGGAAAGGAGATGGTTTACTCCCCTTTTGCTGATATGTCTGGGTATTTTTACTCAGGATATGTATGCATGTGATGTTTGTGGTTGTGCAGTGTCCGGGCATCAGTTTGGCATACTTCCACAATTTCAAAAACACTTTGTAGGTATCAGATATAATTACCGTAATTTCCGATCGGTGCATCCTCCATTATTTACTACAGATCATGAGCAGGTCAGCCGAGAATATTTTCATACCAGTGATCTTTGGGGAAGGTATATTATTGGTAACAGAATTCAACTCTTTGGTTTTATTCCATATCAGTTTATAACAAAAAAAGAAGATGAATCTTCATTTTCTCAGAATGGTATAGGAGATGCTTCGATCTTGGGTATGTATGCTGTCATAAATCAAAAAAAATCAGCTAATGGCCGATGGGTACATAATCTTCAGATAGGTGGTGGTATAAAATTGCCTACTGGTGGACATGATTACTATAATACAGAAAATGAATGGATTCCTGGCATTCAGAAAGGCACTGGCACTACCGACTTTATGCTAAATGCCAATTATCTGTTACGATATAATAATGCAGGCATAGGAGCTGAAGTCGGATGGAGAACCAATGGTCACAATAGTACACAGGATTTTCAATATGGTCAGCGATTAACTACCGGAATCAGGAGTTTTTATATTATGCGTATCAGAAATAACAGTTTAATGCCTTCTCTGGGAACCATGTTAGAGCATTCAGCAAGAGATGATCACGAAGGCTTGCCAGTAGATCTGTCGGGAGGTTACAGTATTTTTGGTCATGCTGGAGTTGACTTTTTTAACAATCGCTTTACAGCGGGTTTTTCTGTTCAGCCTGCCATTAGCCAAAATGTAGCTAATGGCAATCTTACCGCAGGTACTCGTATGAGTGCACAATTTGCAGTGCTGTTCTGAGCACTTAAAACTTCAGAAAAAAAATTATTACTAATATTAAAAATATAAAAAAATGAATCGTTTAAATAAAATTTTATTCTTGATGATCCTCATTGTAGCTGGTTTAAGTTCATGTAAAAAAGATGAACCGGAAACTAACAAAACCGGGGATGTTACAATTGAGTTTGATCATGTCTGGGCGGCCACCGAATCTGAATTTGTGCTCAATAAGGAACTGACGCACCCTCTACTCAATGAAAAAATGACTTTTAATATCTTCAAATATTATGTTTCCAATGTAAGGTTAAAAGCAGCAGATGGTAGTTGGTACGCTATGCCTGAAAGTTATTTTATAGTGGATGTGGATCCTGCCGGGAGCAATAAAGTGGTGATCCCAGATGTGCCTGGGGGAGAATATGTTGAAGTTGAAATGATGTTTGGTGTGGACAGTACCCGCAGTACTTCAGGTGCCCAATCCGGATCTCTAGATCCCGCAAAAGGCATGTTTTGGAGCTGGAATTCCGGTTATATTATGCTTAAAGCTGAGGGGACTTCACCAAATTCATCGTCAGGTAGTTTTACATTTCACTTAGGTGGATTCAAAGGAGACAACAAAGTACAAACTACCAAATCATACACCTTTGGCACGTCAAATTTGGTAGTAGATGGGGATAGAGATGCAGAAATCCATCTGATAGCCAATCCTGCCAAATTGTGGCATGCTGCCGAAAGCCTCGCAGTAATAAATACCAACATGATGCCAAATGCCATCGCAAAGACCATGTCTTCTACTTTCTATGATGCCATCAGATTTGATCACATTCACAATTAAAATAATCAATAAATGATCAGTCATAAGATCAGGATTTTGTTGTTTTTTGCGTTGGTATGGAATATTTCCTGTCATGATGATCAGGGCAAGTCGGACTTCGGTCTGACTTACCCTGATTACTTTCCTACTCCGCATTATCAATTTGGAAAAAACACCTTAACACAGGAAGGTTTTGAATTAGGGAGGGCTTTATTTTTTGACCCTATACTTTCCATAGACAGCACCATTAGTTGTGCTACATGTCATAGTCAGGGACATGCATTCGCCGATCATAATACGGCTTTTAGTTCGGGCATATCCGGTAAAACTGGCAACAGAAATAGTCCAGCGATCTTTAATCTGGCTTGGCAACCAGTTTTTATGTGGGATGGTGGGATCAATCATATAGAAGTAATGCCATTGGCCCCAATTACCAATGAGGTAGAAATGGGTGAAGATATGCTCAGAGTGGTGACAAAGCTCAGCAATCATTCAATTTATCCTGGAAGATTTAAGCGCGTTTTTGGTGAAAAACCTATCGAATCACAACAGATATTTTATGCTCTTGCACAGTATATGAGTATGCTGGTAAGTGCCGATGCAAAGTATGACAGATACCGAAAAGGAAAAGAAACATTGACCGTTGACGAACAAGATGGATTGCAAATATTCAGAGCTAAATGTGCGTCTTGTCACACAGAGCCGCTCTTTACGGATTTTAGCTTGCGCAACAACGGTTTGGAAATTTTGAATGATGATCTGGGTTATGGGCGTATCACCCTGAATGAAGCCGACAGATACAAATTTAAAGTACCCTCTTTGCGCAATGTTGCACTCACATATCCATACATGCACGACGGAAGATTCCGTACGTTGGATCAGGTATTGGATCACTACAGCAAAGGTATGGTCCACCATGATAATCTTGATCCTTTACTGATGACCAAAGATCAACCTGGTATTATACTAAGCGACACAGACAAAGTAAAACTTAAGGCCTTTTTACAAACACTTTCAGATTTTACTTTCATTTCTAATCCATTATTTTCAGAATAAAATCCTTTACAATTATGTCCAAAATACTTACTTACTTTTCAGTTGTAGTTCTTGTAATTTTCCTTTCTTGCACTAAAGATGAATCCACAAATCAGGACACATTCAATACCAAAATAAATTTTACATCACCTATATCTGATGCCGAATTTACATTGGGTGATACTATAGTGATATCAGCCATCATTACATCAGACGTTTCAATGCATGGATACGAAATTCTGATTCACAATAAATCACAAAAAACATCCTATCCCCTAAAAAGTAAGCATACTCACGGGAAAGAAATTTCAGTGAATGAAAATTGGATCGTAGATTATAATGGCAAAACCGATGTGGATATTGAAATAATTGCAGCCATAGATCATTTGGATAATAAAATTTCATCTATCAGAAAAGTGAGATGTAATTAAGCAAGAATTCTCACAATCAACTGGAAGCAGAAAGTAAACATTTATAAAGAAGCAGTATTCACGGCCGATCAAAAAAAAAAGGTCTCGACCCTTTATGAGAGGTAAAATGAAAAATGAATCATTGAATTATCACCACTTCCATCTCTTTTTGCAGTGAGACACTCATTTATTTTTAGGTGAAAGTGAATAAGATGTTTCCAATTTTTATTCGTATATTTGCGAACAATATTATTTTTATAAAATGAGAAAGTCAGATCATTATACCAAAGAGCAGGAACAGATCGCTCGATTTGCCAAAGCGATGGCACATCCTGTACGAATAACTATCTTACAATTACTCAGTTCTCAATCTTGTTGCTATCATGGTGATATGGCAGAAGAACTACCGATCGCAAAATCTACTTTATCGCAACACCTCAACGAACTCAAAGATTCAGGACTCATCCAAGGTGACCTCACGCCGCCTACTGTCAAATATTGTATCAACAAAGAAAATTGGACAAAGGCAAAAATACTATTCAACAACCTTTTTGATGAAGTAGCGCTAAAAGAAGTTTGTAAAAAATAATTTTTTTTTAAAATAATCTATTCGCACTATTACGAATAGAAATATTGTTCGTATATTTGCGAATTGATTCTAAAATTCAATGATTATGACACATATAAAAATACTAGGTACAGGGTGCCCTAAGTGTAAAACCACACATAACAACGTCCTGGAAGCACTTAAACAAACCCAAATGGAAGCTAAGGTTGAAAAGATAGAAGATATTGAAGAAATAATGACATACAATATACTGACCACGCCTGTATTGATGATCGATGAACAAATTAAAATCAAAGGCAGGGTTGCACAGGTTAGCGAAATTGTAAGCCTATTAAAAAAATAAGGCTAACCTAAATCAAACACTTATTTTATGAAATTTATTCAATAATGAGACTACTCCGAAAAGTATATTTTTGCCACTAAGGCACAAAAACTCTAAGAGTCACAAAGAATAACGAATTGTAAATACTTGGTATTCAATTTTTTGTAAAACTTTGAGACTTAGAGCCTTTGTAGTACTTCTTTATTTTCATCTTTTCGGAGTGGACTCAATAATGGAATAAATAAGAAAGTGTAGTTTCGTCACAGTTTCCAACTTTCAAAAAAAATATGCAAACAAAGTTAAAGTTTTTAGACAGGTACCTCACTCTTTGGATTTTTCTTGCCATGCTTATTGGAGTGGCTTTGGGTTATATTTTACCAGGTCTCAAAACTGTATTTGACAGCCTTTCCGTAGGAACTACCAATATTCCTTTAGCTATTGGTTTGATACTTATGATGTATCCACCTCTCGCTAAAGTGGATTATTCATTATTACCAAAGGCTTTTCAA
>JBATLS010000545.1:0-2172 GCA_049289435.1 Saprospiraceae bacterium
ATTTTAATTAATTATTTTTATTTAAAAAGTAAAATATACCATGGACTTAATCATAAATCTTGGCAGGGGTATCATAGGAATGATCGCTTTGATTGCCATCGGCTACATCTTCAGCAGCAATAGGAAAGCAATACAGTGGAAGACAGTGGGTATAGGTTTAACTGCACAATTGTTATTGGCATTGGGTGTACTGAAGGTACCTTTCATTAAGTCCATATTTGAGTATATTGGTGGTATATTTGTGTTAATTCTTGATTTTACTAAGGCGGGAAGTTCCTTCCTTTTAGGTGATATGATGAATGTAGAGAGTTTTGGATTTATCTTTTTATTTCAAGTTTTGCCTACCATCGTTTTCTTTTCAGCACTTACATCTCTGCTATTTTACCTGGGCATCATTCAAATAATAGTAAAGATTTTTGCACAGGTATTTACTAAACTGCTACGCATCTCAGGCGCTGAGAGTCTATCTATTACAGGAAATATATTTTTGGGTCAAACGGAGGCACCACTGATGATCAAAGCTTATCTGGAGCAGATGAATAAATCCGAGATGTTATTGGTCATGATAGGTGGGATGGCAACAGTCGCAGGCGCAGTGATGGCTGCTTACATCAGTTTTTTAGGTGGAGACGACCCATTATTAAGGCTAGAGTTTGCAAAACACCTTCTGGCAGCATCTGTCATGGCAGCACCTGGAGCCATAGTCATATCAAAAATATTGTACCCACAGACAGAAGCTATCAATACGGACGTAAACGTCTCTTACGAAAATATAGGTTCGAATGTTCTGGATGCCATTGCCAATGGTACCACAGAGGGTCTAAAACTGGCAGCCAATGTAGCAGCGATGCTTTTGGTGTTTATTGCCTTCATAGCTATGTTCAACCATGGATTAGGAAAAATAGGATCACTCACACTAAAGACACTTACCCTTGGTCTGTCTGACAATGATGCTTCGATCAATGGTGGTATAGCGTATTACACACAATATTCCAAACTCTCTATTGAGACCATCTTGGGACTTGTATTTGCCCCTTTGATGTGGCTCATAGGTGTAGCAAAAGAAGACATCATGACGATGGGACAACTCCTTGGCATCAAGCTGGCATCATCTGAATTTGTAGCTTACACCCAACTGGCAGAGCTCAAAAATCCTTCCAACGCTGTCCACCTAGTGCATGAAAAATCTGTCATCATGGCCACTTATATGCTGTGCGGATTTGCCAATTTTGCAAGCATCGGCATACAAATAGGCGGCATAGGATCATTAGCTCCTGGGCAGAGAAAGACACTCTCGGAGTTTGGGATGAAAGCACTTTTGGGTGGTACGATAGCGTCACTATTCTCTGCTACTATTATTGGTGCTCTGATGTAATACGGCCTTATTGATATTATAGTTCTACTGCAAATTTAATGAGGATTTCATCTTTGGGAATACGAGAGATAAAGTCTGGTAGACTTCGACCTAATGCAAAGCGTAGCAGGTACTTATACTTAAAGTAAATTGAATTGCAAAATTTTTAGATTTTAATCGTTTGATATTGAACGTATTAAAATTAATATTTTTCGTAATTTAATTTCTTTTGACTATAAAAGGAGTCCTACTCTAATCAATAGCTAAATACTGACCATTAAACTGGAAAAAGAATCGATATCAGAATACCAGGCTTCTCCCAATTAGAATTGTGTGAAAAATGTCAAATATTTAATCCACTGGCTGAATCCAGTGGGTTAATTTGGTAAATATTATTTGGCTTTAGCCAAAATACTGATGGCAAAGTGTAGCATTTTTTGGCTAAAGCCAAATAGATTAACCGATATAAACCCTGGGTTGAAACCCAGAGCTATTGAGCAAAGACATTTCGTTCATTCTTTTTTTTGAATTTGTACATCAATATTAGTTTACGAACTACGACTCTTTTTTTCTTATTACATTAATACGTTGCCAGGTTTTCTGAATTTATTCTTATTTGGTATCTACTACCAACTGTGCCAATGCTTTCATACCGACAATAAACCCACTTTCATCTATATAAAAATCAGGGGTATGGTGCTGAGATGCATCCAGAGTATCTACATTTTTAGGCTTACCGCCCAAAAAGAAAAATAATCCCGGTACTTTCTGCGCAAAAAATGAAAAATCTTCAGCTCCGGTGACCGCTTTGATGACTC
>JBATLS010000546.1:0-18153 GCA_049289435.1 Saprospiraceae bacterium
GCTTGAAATTCAGATTGATATCAAATTTCATTTTCATTCCCGATAGCTATCGGGATAGCTATGGAGATTAAATTTGATGAAAAGCTGTGTTTCAACCTGCCTGCCAAAGAAATTGTTCTTCTGGCAGGTGACTTGCATAGGAATTAACAATATGCTTTTAAATCACTTCAATAAAATAACAAGCAACAATCGAAAAAAATCAATTGCCACTTGTCACAATCGCTATCAAAACCTGTAGGTACCATCCATTAGGTCAGACGGTTGAATTTGTTTTTATCTGCCAGCAAGACCAAGTTGATACAATGCGCTTATTTCAGCATCTGTAATTGACTTATTAAAAACTCTCAGCTCATCTACTAATCCAGTCATAGGCTTGTGCCATCCTTCACTACCTTTGGTCGTAATATTGGTATTATCAGCCCAACCACCTATGATAGGATTTGTGGGTGTCCAAAAAGTTAAATCTCCAATAGGTCCGTTATTAAACTTTCTATCTTCCCATTCAGGATTTGTAACATTGACACCATTGACAAAGACAGCTGTTTTGTTCGTTGCGGCAGACCATCGTCCTACTACATGAAACCACTTGCCTTCGCTCCTAGGAGCTTGCACCCCACCTCTAGAAGGTTCGTTTACACCATCCTGACCATTTTCAGCCGTTCCTATTTTAGAAATATACCAAATTTTAGCAACAATGGTATCGCTCGTTGATTTGTATCGTCCAGTTTCTATTAAAAAATTAATGTTACCATTCGGGGCATGCCAAGGCTTTGCAAGATTAAAAAGACATGTGGGAACACTAGCTCCATCTTGATTGTTTTTAACATTTACCCAAGAACTTACTGTAAAACTTGGCAATGTATTCAATGCAGCGATTTCGTTGTATGCAAGTAAACCATTGGTGAAAGATACTGCCTGGCCTCTCACTCCAGTCACAAAACTAGCATTGAGTGTTTGAGAAGGTGAAGCACCTGATTTACTCTCCTTACCATTGCCATCCAATGGCCAATATGCCACCAAACTAGTAGCTGCGACCTCATCAGAATTATTAAAACCACCTATAGCCGGCAATTTGACCTCATCGTCTCCACAAGAAGAAAAAGAAAAAACAATACCTCCCCCAAAAAGGACAAGGATAATAAAATTAAAAAAATTAGATTTCATGTTGAAAGAATTTTAATGTTAAGTAATTAGTAATAAAATGTATAATAAATATTTAAACCTAAATATTAATATCCGGGATTTTGTACCAGTCTCCCCCCACTCAGCTCGATCTGAAGGGAAGGAATGGGCAATACTTCGTTTTTGTTTTTGGTAAAAGTCTTACCCCCTGCTGCCATGATTTCTGCCGCCCTACCCTGACGAACGATATCAAAAAACCGATCATGCTCCATAGCCAGCTCATATCTACGCTCCTTCCATATCGCTTCTCTCAGCGGTGCTCCACCTGCCGCAGTAGCATTGGGCAAGCCTGCTCTTGACCTAAGTCTATTGATATTGGTCAATGCCAAGCCAGCGTCTCCAGTCTCATTGGCAGCTTCTGCCTGCATGAGGAGCACTTCTGCATATCTCAACAGATGGATATTCTTTTGCTTATTGTCTCTATTGCCCAAAAAAGGTTCTATGGTTCGAAGTTCGCTGTGGTAAGCCTTATAATTGTAAAAATAATTTTCGACAGAGTCTTTGCTCGGAATCCTGTAACCATCAAATAAGACAGTACCTTTGAATGTGCCAGAATCATCGATCTGAATCACCGTGCTGGCTTTCCGTTTGTCTCCCACTTCATATGAATTGAAAAACTGTCGGGTAGGCGTACAGAAACCAAAACCCAGATCTGTCCATCCTCCTTTGCCACCGACACGAGGTCCTTGCCAGGTGCAATACCCCCTGACCCCAAAATCGGTATTATTGAAGGTACCCGTTTGAACTTCGAAGATGGATTCTACACTATTGTTGCCTTCAAATCTCCATATTTTGGCATAATCTGTCAATAAACCATACTGCCCACTTCTGACTATTTCATTGGTTAGTTCTAGCACTTTAGTCCAGTTTTTTCGGTACAAATACACCTTGGCGAGCAGTGCCTGTGCTGTACCTTTATTGATCCTACCTGCTTGGGTGGCGCTCCTTAATGGCGTATTGTCTGACGCATACTGCAGATCCTCGATGATGATGTTGTATATTTCTTCTGCCGTTGCTCTGGTTTGAAATTTATCGTCTTTATTGGCATCATCAGCACTTTCGGGCACGCGCAATACAGCAGGGACGCCACCAAAATACCTCACCAAATTAAAATAATAATATCCTCGTATAAATCTGACCTCACCTATCCATCTTTTTTTTACTTCTTCTGCCACCTGAGCAGTCTCCAGTGCTTTTAATGCCTGGTTGCATTTGGCAATGGAATTGTAATGTCCGCTCCACAGGGAATTTACAAATATGTTGGTCGGAGTATGGGTAAAATTGTCCAGCTCTCCGATGATTCCAGCCTGATCATTGGGCGAACTCCCTTTGTCGGCATCATCGGACATGATATTGGTTGAAGATATAAAAGCGATACCGTGGGTGTCTCCACTTCCGAAAGCATCTCCCGAAATCAGACTATTATACACTCCTGTCACCAGATTTTCGGCCAGAGCAGGATCTGTAGCTGCTGTACCTGCCCCTTGTACGGGTACATCGAGGAAATCTCCATTGCATCCTACCATGATGATGGTCAGTCCGGCTATTATGAAACTATATATTTGTTTTGTCCGCATAGCTATTTATTTTTTAAAATGAAATATTGATACCACCTGCTATGGTCTTGGTGGTGGGATAAGCATTGGTCTCTATACCTGCTTTCGTCGGCGTATCATCAGACAACTCTGGCGTAAATCCTGTAAATTTTTTAAACGTCAAAATATTCTGAGCAGTGACAAAAATCCTGACATTGGCGATATGTGCTTTATCTAATATGCTGCCTGATATATTGTATGTCAAGGTGACATTGTTGAGTCTTACGAATGATCCTGACTCTACATAGTAGGTGCTTGCTGGCAGAAAACCACCATTTGCCCCGGGTTCATTCTGGATGCCCGACCCAGGAGTCCAACGGTCATATGCCAGAGATGCTTCTACATTGTCAAGTGTACTTAACCTCAATGCCTTCTTTCCGTTATAGACATAATTGCCCACATTGCCATAAATATCAAAACTCAGGTCGAATGCTTTATAAGTCAATTCACCATTGAATCCAAAATAAGCCTTCGGTTGATAGGATCCCACAAAAACCCTGTCTTTGTCGTCTATTCTTCCATCATTGTTGGTATCTTGATATTTAAAATCTCCAGGTGAAGCGTTGGGTTGTATGACCTGTCCTGACGGGGAGACATATCCGTCTATCTCTTGCGGTGATTGAAATACGCCTAAGACCTGATATACATAAAAGCTCCCAACTGGATAACCATTGTCCGTTTTGGTAGTATATATTTGTCCGGCACCGATACCGCCATCCAATATGGGCTGTCCTCCGTTGAGTCCGATGACATTATTTTTATTGAAAGTAATGTTTGCACCCAGCTTATAGGTCATGTTTTCGTTGATCCGATCCCGCCAGTTAGCAGCCAGCTCTAGTCCGGTATTTCGTATAGAAGCGGCATTGGTAAGTACTACACCATCCTGATCTCCAGTCACGGCGGGTACTTTTACATTGATGAGCAAATCTTTGGATTTTTTATCATAAAACCCAATCTCCCCATAGAGCTTTCCATTAAGCATAGAGTATTCTAAGCCAAAATCTATCTCTTCGGTGGTTTCCCACTTTAAGTTAGGGTCCTTGATCTGAGTGATGGCGCTACCCGGAGTAGCTACACCACCACCAAATGGATAAGCGAGATTTGGCGTGACGGTCACAGTAAATGCATCTGAAGGCACTCTGTCATTGCCTACCCGCCCCCAGGATGTCCTGAGTTTTAGCGTTTCGAAGAGTGAAAAATCTTTCATAAATGGTTCGTTGGTGATGACCCAACCAACTCCCAGCGAAGGAAAGACACCCCATCTATTGTCAGGTGCTATCCTCGAACTGCCATCGGCTCTCAGAGTACCGGTAAAAATATACTTGTTGTCATAGTTGTAATTGGCTCTGGAGATGTATGAATTTCTAGTCCATTTATCTCCCGATCCATCATTGGTTGACGTATTGGCATTGCCGGCAGTAATATACCACAGGTCTTTGTCAGCAGGAACGTCCAGTCTATTGGCGGATGTCCAGGATTGCCCATATGCTTCTGCGGTCGTACCAGCCATGAAGGTCATACTGTGTTTGTCAATGGAGGCGGTATAGGTAGCAATGTTATCCCAAACCCAACGGAAGTTGTTTTCATTTCTGACCCTAAGCGAGCTGTTTTGATTTCTTTGATTTCCTCCTGCATTCAGAAAAGTGACCTCATCATTCAAAAACAGGTAATTGTAGCTACGTGATCTTTGATTGACCATATCTGTACCTATGGCAGATCTTAGTGTCAATCCTGCGATCGGTTTTATCTCCAGATATCCTGACCCTTGCACCCTGTTTTGTATGCTCAGATTATCATTGTTGTTCAAATCCAGGACTGGATTGCCTACATTTTGATATACCGAAGTATTGCCATATCTGCCATCGATGACGCTGGGGATAATTGGCGCTGCTCTATATGCATTGTTGTATGCAGCACCAAGATTGATGTCTTTATTATTGGCATTGGCAACCGAAGCAGAGATGCCTATTTGGACCTTATCGTTGATTTTATAATCTGTATTGCTCCTTATACTAAATCGCTTGAAAGTATTATTGAGGACGATACCCTCATCCTCCAGATACCCAAAACTCAAAAAATGGGTCGTTTTGTCAGATCCTCCGGTGAGCGAAAAATTGTGGTTTTGTGTCCAGGCTGTTCTCAATATCTCGTCATACCAATCGGTACTATATTCGCCAGGCTGTACTATTTGTCCAGATGCTGCTGAAGCATAATTGGCATATTCTTCTGCATTGGCCATTTTGATGAGGTTGGATACGCTGCGTATGCCTACAAAATTGTTATAATTGACTTTGGTCGCTCCACTTGATCCTTTTTTGGTAGTGATAATGATCACCCCATTGGCACCACGCGCACCATAAATGGCGGTAGAAGAAGCGTCTTTGAGTACATCCATAGTGACTATATCTGCCGTATTGATGTTGCTGATATCGTCAGTAAGCACTCCATCTACTACAAATAATGCGGATGTACCTGCCAGTGCGGTACCTGTACCTCTGACTCTGACATTGGGTGACGATCCCGGACGACCGCTGGATACGATCTGTACCCCTGCCACCTTGCCCTGCAATGCCTGTGTAGCAGTCATGACTGGTTGCTTGGCCAGATCTTCCCCTTTGACACTTACGGTGGCACCAGTGATATCGACTTTGCGTTGTGCGCCGTAACCAACTATGACGACCTGATCCAATAGGATATCGTCGGATGCTAATAGCACTTCCAATTTTTGATCATTGGAGACATTGATCTCCTGAGTTTTGTATCCTATGTATGATATGACCAGGATGTCCCCTGAGGACACTTTGATCTCAAAATTGCCATCTATATCAGTAATAGTCCCGTTGGACGATCCTCGTATGAGTATAGATGAGCCTATGATGGGATCCAAAGACTTAGCATCTTTTACACTGCCGATCAGAGTAAAGCTTTGGGCAATGACATCTACCAAGACAAGTACAAACAAAAAAGACAGGATGTGTTTTGTGGCCATAATGAATGATAAAAGAGTTTGAAACCATCCTACTGCATTTAAGTGACGAGTCACATCAGATAATTAGCAGTATAAAAATATCATGCAATATTAAATAAATAAAAGCATTATACCCAAAAAAGTGACTACGCCATGACTACGCCAAAACTAAAATAATGGATGATATCCTCTTGATTTACAAAAGGCTGTGGTCAAATATCAAGCCCATTGAAGTATTCGGTCAGATTGGTATCCACAGGCAATCCGAGTTTTTTGCGTAGCCGATATCTTTTGTTTTCGAGCCCTCTCAGACTGATATTGAATAGTGGTGCGATTTCTTTGGACGTGAGATTCATCTTTAGATAAGCTGCCAATTTTAGATCGGCTTGGGTCAATTCAGGAAAGTCTTTTTTCAAATGTTTGAAAAGTTGCTCGTGTACCTCTTCAAAACTGGCGTCAAACAAATTTTTATCTTGCTGTACGGTAATATTTTGATTGATTTGTTTCATGATGGTCTGGAAATCTTTGCCTGTGATCTTTTGATCTCCCGTCTTACGGATATCAATGATTTCAGATTTAATTTCCTGGAGCAATTCATTCTTTTGTATCAGGTGGAGCGTTGCGTTGGCCAATTCTTTGCTTTTTTGAATGTTGGCTTGGGTGAGTCTATCATTTTCTATTTCTATCAGTCGCTGGTGCAGTGCTCTGGCATTTTCTTCCGCTATTTTTGATTTTTCGATCCTTAGTTTAGTATCAAAATATTTTTTCAACAAAAATAGGAATGTGCCGATCAATAACAAATATATTACGATAGCGATATTCCCCTGATACCAAGGACGTCCCACCTCTAAATCCACCTGACTGATGTTTCCATCTTGGTTTTTTATCTCCAGTGTGTATTGCCCCGGATTCAGATTATTAAATGTAATAAATGCACTATTGGTTAGAGACCTCCATTGTTCATCAGATGGTAACAGTCTGTACCAGTAGTATTTGTTAGGACTGAAGTGTAAGTCATAGAAATATATCCTAAAACTATTTTCTGTATAAGGTATCAATATCTCCTTCAACCCTGATAATACCTGGCAATCCCCTGATGGAAGCGTTTCTTTTTTATATATTTTTATAGGTTTTTGAATATTTCCGTGCCCATTGCGCATAGCAGAAATACGAGAATCGACCAGACAAAATCCCTCCTGCAGACTGATTCCAATTGTTTGGGGATCGATCATAGCCACGTTGTGGTAATCCTTATTCATAGCAATGATATACTTGTTTGCGGCTTGCTTACCATTCATAACTATCGCACTATCTGCGTATATTCGCATCCATGTGGTATCATACACCGTTCTCAATAAAAAGCCTTTCGAAAACTGGTTTAAATATTCATCTTTGCTAAATATGTCTTTTTCTTCATTATATCTGTAATATGATTCCCCATCAAAACCAATCAAGTGACCTCTAAAGTCGTGCAATTCTGTCTGAATGGATTTTGGGTTGTCCATTTGTCCACTATAATTTTTGGAGGCGACTACCTTATTCATATTAGCATCTAAAGTCAAGCAAGTGATTCCTGTATTTGGCCCACATACCCAAAACTTACCACTAAGGTCCCTCACAAATTTCTTTACTGGCTCAGAATAACCAGTAATTTTATGGCTAAACACCCATTTGCCATTATTGGATACAAAAAGACATAAACCAGTATAACTGCCTTGGATCAATACTTCTTCTTCTCCAAGCATGACTTCTTTGGTGTACCATCCCCCCGTCACATCAGATATTTTGGTTGCTTTGGTGCCATTTATCTGAAATGTTCCTTCATTGTGCCCACATAAAATACCTGTTTTCGTTTTCTTTAGCTCCCAAACTTGACCTTGCGTGCCATTCATCAGCATGTAATCTTCATTTCTAAGTTGGCCTTTGTTGCTTTCTTCATTATAATATACCCCTTGATTGGTACCTATGTACAAAAATTTTCCATCTCTGGCTATCGAATATACAGACCCTAAACTACCAGTATGATCATTGTAGTAAAGAATATTATCATCCATTTCCAAGTGACCAATGCCCTTATCTAGTCCGACCCAAAGATCACCACCTAAGTCTTCATAGATGGACAAGACAGTGTTGTTCTGCAGCCCATTGGTGGTGTGCACATGGTATAACAATGTTCCTTGAATGTCAAAAATCAAAATACCATCTCTGATCGTACCTAATATCACTTTATCACCGTGTGTGCGCAAACATTTATTGATCTGAACTTCTGTAAAATAGGGTTGCAATGATGCATTCCAAGGAGAAATAATACCATCGTGATATTCATACACTCCGTAAGAATTGGTAGTAATCAGAAAATGTAAACCATCGGTTTGGGTATCTATGGGTGCAATACCTGTGATGACCTTACCTTCAAAAAATTTAGTATTTGCCAGAGCCACTAACCCTAGGTTTTTATCCACTTCAAACAGGCCATCATAAAGTGTAGGCAATATCAGTCGATCATTGGTTGGGTGCAAAAACATCATGCTGCCAGGTACCTCTATTCGTAGTATTTTTTGGCCATCATACACCAGCAATGCAGAAAATGATTGAAAATACACCTTGCCTTTATAGTCAATAATGTGCCAAATTTCTTCCTTTTCTATCGCCTGATTGGGTATCAGATGAATTAATGAATGATAGGTCAATGCACCACACTCGTCCGCCAACCAGTATCCAAAATCTCCATACGCCCCCGAGTAAATCTTGTGGCCTACCCGACATAACGAGCGAATGATTTTATTGGTTTTGAGTTTGTGGAGATTCCACTCATTACCATTGAACGATAGCAGTCCGTCGGTATTGCCGAAATACATGACCTGATTTTCGCCTTGAGTGATGGCCCAGTTTTGATGATGCGCCTTGTAGTCAGATCCACGGTAATTGGTCAGTGCAGGAATGTATTGACCAATCAAACTCGTGGCCAATCCCACAAAAATTAGTAAATATATGACACTATGTTTCAAAATGGTTGTAAGTGTGTGATAACAAACCAACAGTAAAAATATAAAACCATACCCATTTTTAGAGTACGAGGCGTATTAAAATCATCACTTGTTGGACAATATTAGGAAAACAAGGCAAAAGTATCCCCAATATCACCGTATTCTTTAATATACTTACTTTTTTTTATTAAAATACCCGTATTTATCATCTTGCTTAGGTCTATCTTCAGGCACTGATCTCAAAGGCTCACAGGGTCTTAAACTTTCCTTACATTCCTTTGGCAATTGTTGATACAGTTCGGTGCCCAAGGTTTTCCATCGGATCATATCGTCGGAGACTTCACCTATGATGTGAGCAGGATTTCCCACTATCAAACTTCTTTTGACAAATATAGACCCTGCTTTCACAAACGTAAGTGCTCCGATGATACATTCATCCCCTATGTCAGCTTCGTCCATGATGACACTATTCATTCCTATCATCGCATTCTTGCCTATGCTTGCTCCATGGATGATGGCTCCATGACCTATATGCGCAGATGGGTGTAAGGTCACGGTCTTGCCAGGAAACATGTGTATGGTACAATTTTCCTGAACATTGCATCCATCATGGATGACGACCTCACCCCAATCACCTCGGATTGCTGCTCCGGGACCAATATACACATCTTTACCTATGATGACATTGCCAGTCACCGTAGCCATGGGGTGCACAAAAGATGTTTCATCGACTACAGGGATAAATCCATTAAATTCGTATATCATCGCTGATCGGTCATAGATTGATAAAGTTGTTTTAACACCAGATAAGCGGCAGGGCATACGAGCGTATTCTGCAGATTGAGCTGTATGCGGTTAGGATATTCCTTTTCATCAGTATGGGGATATCTCCTGCATGCCTCAGGCCTAACCTCATATATAGCGCAAGTATTATCACCATTTAAAAACCGGCAAGGCACTCCATTGAGCGTCATACCAGAATAAGTGTCATCGAGCACGTGTCGTTTTTTGAAACTCTTGGACGAAATCTTTAGATGCTTTGAGATGCGTCTGATATCTTCGTCAGTGATCATAGCCGGAATAGTACGACAGCAATTGGCACACTGCAGACAATCGACTTTATCAAATACTTGTCGGTGGGTGTCTTGTAGGATGGTATCGAAATCCGATATTTTGTTGTACTTGATTTCGTGCAGGTATTGCTTACTTACTTCTTGATTATCCCGTGCTTCTGACAGCCAAATACTTAGTCCGTCATTCATAACACTTTATTTGAGCAGTAGAGACGATGTCTGTACCAAAGCGTCAGATACATACACTTCTACATCATATCTACCTTTCTTCCAACCATTGGTTCTGATGATGTAGCCATCACTGCCGTTGTCATGTCGATATACTTGGTCGATGTCTATATTTTTAAAAATGATATCGTAGTACTTTTCTGTAGGATTGTCTATGTAAATGATGTCCTGATCACCGACCCAGGTAGGAATGATTTTGATGTCTGAGTTAACATCACTCACATTTATATTGGTAGAAGTGGTTTTAAAAAACGAATACTGGTCACCAAAATATGGTTTTGTTCTATTCGTTTTATGGTTTACACGCCAATAATATTCTTGTTTTGGAGCTAAGTCTGCGATGCTCAATCTTGGTTCATACAAGAGGGTATCTATGATGATATGAGCAAATGACTTTTCCGTAGATACTTCCAGTCTGTAAAAATGATTGTTTTGCTCAGGTTGATCCCAATGAAGTTTTATGTCTTTATGATATACCGTTCCATTTTCAGCAGGCCCCACATAATTGACGTCAGACATATTAGGCACTTGTATCTGACCCAAGCCGGCAGACGCCTTCAACCATAATATTATCAAGCAAATTACAAATTTTTTTATCTCCACGATCGATATAATACTTAGTCATTAACTGTTACGGCGATAAAGATAAAAATAAAAATATATCAATTTACTAATTTATGGTAAATAATTACAACTTACCTAAAATCCTTTCCCAAAGGACGGCAAAGGCTTCTCCAAAATTGGCATTCCTCGGACTATTGCCCTGATCCAACAGGATAAAAGTACCTTGGGGTTGTTGCAATATATTGAACTTAAATACAAATTCGTCAGGATCAGTCCTCCTCATCCTGAATGTACCAAACCGAAGATCCATGTACTCCAATGTATCCTTGGTGGTCGGTTGCAATAAAAAATAGTCATCGCTAAACCATCTCAATATTTTCAAAGTCCTGTCATTACTGAGTGGTTCAGCAAATTGATGTTCCGTTTTTTTGATTTTTTGTAGTTTAAATCTATCATCAATGTCAAAATAAGAATAATTGCCAAAGTAATAAGCACTGTCCGTTTCGGCTATTCCGCTCCACAATACATTATTGAGGATGGTAGGGGTCGTCATGTATCTATTGGCGACTATATGGTGATCTGCCATAGATGATTCAAAAATAACGTTAATATTTACCTTGTTAAAAATAGTAAAAATCATGTAAACACTACTGACGATCAATCCGGCATTGTTCCACCATCGTCGTCTTGGGTCAGTATATTTGATGGTGCCAGCTGCGATCAGGCATATTAAAAATGGTATGGTATATAGCGGGTCAACCACTGAAATATTGTTGAATGCGACCCGTTGGTCAGAAAGTGGAAGTAGTATCTGAGTACCATAAGTAGTGAAGCAATCAAGGATAGGATGGGTGATCAGTGCGCCGAAAAACATCCATTGCCATGCTTTGATCGTGGCGATCGGGGTGTCATATGAGGGTCTGTAATATCTTCTGAAAATGATCCACCCAGCTAATGCAAACCATAGAATGCCTATTATAATTTTTGATGTTGAAATTTCACCCAAAAAAAAGATCAAAAGTCCTATTCCTCCAGTCAATATGCTCCATGCCATCACACCCACTAGTTTGTGGTGAGGCCATCGGTACAATCCATGCACAGCCCAACCTAAGACAAGTGCTCCGATGATACAAAATAAGAAGGAATGTGTGGCTCCTCTGTGAAAAGCAAGTGCATCGATGGGGGTCATAAAAGCATTTGCCAGCACGTCCAAATCTGGGATAGTCCCAGCGATGGCACCCCAGACCATGGCTCTATTACCTACCTTTTTACCTAAGATGGCTTCACCTACAGCAGCTCCCAATACTATTTGGCTCAAGGAGTCCATGATACCTAAGGATTAATGTGATTTCTTAAAAATTGATACATTCATTTTCTGTAGGTGCTCAATCCGTTAATGATGGATTTAGATGCCATCATGAATGTTAAGTTTGATGATGGCTCTATGTGCCGCAGTTTGCTCCGCTGATTTTTTGTTGAAGTCTTCAGCAGTGGTGATTTCTTCACCATCGATTACTATAGCCACTTTGAAGCAATCCCGCTTATCCAGTTTAAACTTGGCCAAAGTGACAAAATTGACATCTTTGCCATATTTCTGACACCACTCCAGAAGTTGAGATTTGTGATTGTCGTCCCGTGTCTCCAGATCTATGATATCCAGATACCGCATCAATATATTGCGAATGACATAATTTTTTGTTTTTTCATATCCGAACTCAATGTAAATGGCACCAACCAATGCTTCCAGGGCGTTGCCCAGCATAGAGGAGCTCATTTTGCCCAAGCTGTATTCAGACAAGATGACATCGAGCCCCATATTGTCCGCTATCTGATTGAGTGTCTGACGCTTGACAATCTTGGATCTCATTTTGGTGAGAAACCCTTCATCCTTGTTTGTGTACTTTTTAAAAAGATATTCGGCTACAATCGTGGACAAAATAGCGTCTCCCAGATACTCCAGCCGCTCATTGGTCGGCGCATCCGGTGTCTCATTGGTCATGGACTTATGATAAAATGCCGTCTTAAAAAGATTCAATCGAGCAGGAGTAAATCCAAGTATTGGCCTCAGACGCACAGCCAACTCTTTGTCTTCAGAGATGTATAGATTGTAGTATCGTCTAATGATATCCAAAGCTACTCAGTATATCTTTTGACGATCAGTGAAGCATTGTGACCTCCGAAACCAAATGTATTGCTGAGGGCAATATCAATTTTTCTATCCTGTGCTTTATTGAATGTAAAGTTTAATTTGGGATCAAACTCAGGGTCATCTGTAAAATGATTGATCGTAGGTGGTATAAACCCTTCATTGATCGCAGCAATACAAGCTATAGCCTCAATGGCTCCGGCACCTCCGAGCAAATGCCCAGTCATAGATTTTGTACTGCTGATATTGAGACCATAGGCAGCATCCCCAAAAACAGCTTGTATGGCTTTGGTCTCTGCGATATCGCCCAATGGTGTAGATGTCCCATGCACATTGACATATTCTACCTGATCAGGGGTAATGCCAGCATCCAGTATGGCATTTTTCATCACATTTCGTGCCCCCAATCCTTCTGGGTGCGGTGCGGTCATGTGATATGCATCAGCAGTCATACCTGCTCCCACGATTTCACCATATATGGTTGCCCCTCTCCTTTTGGCATGCTCCATATCTTCCAATACAAGTGCACCACCACCTTCGCCTAGTACAAATCCATCTCTGTCCTTATCAAAGGGCCGACTGGCTGACGATGGGTCATCATTGCGTTCTGACATGGCTTTCATCGCCGAAAAACCTCCAACACTGGCCTTGGTAATGGCAGCTTCAGATCCCCCAGTGATCATAATGTCCGCCCTACCCATCCTGATATAGTCAAATGATGCAATGATCGAATGTGTAGATGAAGCACATGCAGACACTGTACCATAATTGATCCCTCTGAAACCATATTTGATCGAAATATGACCTGGTGCAATGTCACCGATGAGCTTTGGTATCAAAAATGGACTATATCTTGGCTCACCTTGCCACAGAGTAGCTTCAGCGATATCGTGTTCGATGGTCTCAAAGCCACCGATGCCTGTACCCCAAATGACTCCTGCTTTATCCAGATCAATTTTTTCCAGATCGAGGCCAGACATTTGAATTGCTTCCTCTGCCACGACCATTGCATACTGCGCAAAAGGATCGAGCCGACGCGCTTCTTTGCGTGGTATAAATTGCTCCACATCAAATTGCTTCAACTCACATGCAAACTTTACTTTAAATAAAGATGCATCAAACTTCGTGATGGATCCTGCACCACTGATCCCACTTCGAAGGCCTTCGACATATTTTGGATATGTGTTTCCGATGGGCGTCAGTGCCCCTATACCTGTTATTACAACTCGTCTCATAAGCCAATTGAAAGATTATCGCAAAAATCTATTTTTTTTATTAATTAAATGCAAAAAGAGTCAACAACTTTACTTTTGGTAATCAGGAAATTGAATACAAATGTATAAGAAGGTACTTTGTTGGCACATATCACCGCGGTTTCTACTACTGATTGTGGAGCTGTGCATGTTAAATTTCGAATCTACAATGACCTCAAATGAGCATATATTTTAAAAACATATTTTGCATATTATGTGTACTTAAAGTAAGAGTATGTTTAAATTTTCATGTTTGCGCGAAAGCGAGCAAATTTAATTTTAGACAAGGTATATTTTGCAGTCCTAACTGGTAGTTACAACGAAAAATATAACGCAGTATAAAATGAAATTTGCCACTTGCAGACAAATGATGGAATTTTAAACATACTCTAAATTAAATTGAATAAATTTTAGATTTTAATCGTTTGTTTTTGAACATATTAAAATTAATATTTTTCGCAATTTAATTTCTTTTGACTTTAAATGATTATCATACTGATCAAAACTTAATTGAAGTTAGCTATGGGACAGTGAAATCGAAATTGGACAAAAAAAATCCACAAAAACTAATGCTCTTGTGGACTTTTATTTCGCTACTGAAACGCCCTTAAGCCTTACTCGTTTCCAAAAACTCGATGGCTTGTCCTACGGTTTGAATTTTTTCAGCTTGATCATCAGGTATTGATACGTCAAATTCTTTTTCAAATTCCATGATCAGTTCTACAGTATCTAATGAATCTGCACCAAGGTCGTTGGTAAAGCTTGCTTCATTAGTTACTTCTGATTCATCAACGCCTAATTTGTCAATGATAATTTTTTTTACTTTTTCTGCGATTTGTGACATTTTCTTAATGTTTTCTAAATTTATACCGCAAAATAAACTAAACATGTAATCATATACAAGTATTTGTTCGATTATTTTGATATTATAAAATTTCAACATATAATCCATTTTATTGAATATCAATACTTTACGTTGCCAAATCGAAAATTTTAATATAATTATACCATTTTACAAATCTAAACTAACACGTCCATAGGTGAAATACTTATTGGCAATTAATCCATTTGTACGGGCAACACCAGACTTAAAATAAATACAACAATAAAAAAAATTAGTAAATAAGTGAACAAATATTGAATCATATCATTTATTTATCGTAATATTGCAATATAATAATACAACAGACTCATGGGAGCCACCAAAACAGCCCACTTTACAGAACAACAGAATAGTATCGCAGCCATCGCCAAAGCATTGGGACATCCTGCACGCATAGCCATCCTGGAGTACCTCGTCAAAACCGATGCATGTATCTGTGGTGACATAGTCAATGAACTTCCATTGGCTCAGCCTACAGTATCACAGCACCTGAAAGAACTCAAAGCCGTGGACTTAATCAAAGGAAATATAGAAGGCAATGCCATCTGTTACTGTATCAATGCCGAAAAGCTAAAAATGCTGATGACCTACATGAATGATATGTTTCTGTCAAAAAAATGCTGTTAGATTAATTAATTTTTACCATTAAATAAATATAAATATGAACACAAATCAGGAAATCAAAGAGATTGTAAAACAAAAGTATGCTGAAATAGCTACCCAAGGAAAAATAGAAAATATGACCTCTTGCTGCGGGTCCGGAGGGTGCACCACCGAGGTCTATAATATCATGACCGATAGTTATGAAAATATGGAAGGTTATAATCCGGAGGCTGACCTAGGCCTGGGATGTGGATTGCCTACAGAATTTGCTAAAATAAAAGAAGGTAGTATAGTGGTGGACTTAGGTAGCGGTGCTGGCAACGATGCCTTTGTAGCAAGAAGTATCACCGGACCTACGGGCAAAGTAATCGGAGTAGATTTTACGGATGCTATGATCCATAAAGCACGTCAGAATGCTGAAAAACTTGGATTTCACAACGTAGAATTTCGACATGGAGACATAGAAGATCTCCCTCTCAGTGATGATAGCACAGATATAGTGGTTAGTAATTGTGTACTCAATTTGGTACCTGATAAGCCTAAGGCTTTCGCCGAAATATACAGAGTACTCAAGACTGGCGGGCATTTCAGTATCTCAGATATCGTATTGCAAGGTGAGTTGCCAAAAGGATTGCAGACTGCTGCCGAAATGTATGCAGGATGTGTAGCCGGAGCCATCCAAAAGGAAGAATATCTGCAAATCCTGGAGGAAACCGGGTTTCAAAATATCCAGATTCAAAAGGAAAAAACCATCATCATCCCGGATGATATCCTCAAAGAATATCTCACAGCCGAACAAATGAAAATGTACAATGAAAATAAAAACATCATTTTTAGTATCACGGTTTATGGTGAGAAGAAGCCAACATCATGCTGTGGCACTGAATGTTGTGCATAATGCTTGATATAGCAGATTTTATTACCTTTGATTTACTCTGGCAATGAAATCTTGCCCATACACACTCTTGGTACTCCTTGACGTTTTCCAAAATCGACTGGGTGTCCAGCCAGTGTTTCATTGGCCAATACGGCAAACAGCACCGCTTCTTTAGCATCGCCCAATATCCCGATATGGTCGCAGGAGTCAAATATGCAATTTGGTAAAAGTGCCTTCATAGTATTGACCAGCAAGGGATTGTGTGCTCCTCCACCGCTCATGTAAATGTGAAAAGGACTGTCCCTAATGATCGCTTGAATGGCTTCAGTGATGGTCTCCGCGCTGAGCCGGTTGAGCGTGGCTAAGATATCTTCGTGTGATAGATGGGATATTTGAAATGAATCGATGGCAGATTGTACATATGACAGATTGAATACTTCAGGTCCGGTAGTTTTGGGAAATTTTAGCTGGAAAAAGTAATGATTTTTGAGCGCAACGAGCAAAGATTCGTGGACAACTCCTTTGGAAGCCATCACGGCATTTTTGTCATAGGGAAGGTTAAAATGGTGGTTGATATATGCATCCATCAATGTATTGCCAGGACCTGTGTCGGTGACAAATACTTTGGAAGCATCTCCATCTCCAGGTAGATAAGTGAAATTGCCTATGCCACCCATATTGAGCATGATGCGGTCTTCTCCAGGTTTGGAAAATATGAGGTAATCACCATAGACTGCCAGTGGTGCTCCTTCACCACCTGCGGCCAGATGTTTTTGTCTGAAATCGCTGATGGTGACGATACCCGTTTGCATGGCTATATGATCGCCATCGCCTATCTGCAAAGTAGCATTGGGGTATTCGGCCCATCCATGCTGGTGTTTGGGTACGTGCATGACCGTCTGTCCGTGGCTCGCGATGGCATCGACATCAGCTTTGTCGATCTGATGATGGGCCAAGAAGGTATTGATCATATTGCCATGCAGCAGACCTATCCACTCATTGAGCATGGCGAGATACGGAAAATCCACCATACTTTTGGCAAAAACATTTCTGATTTTATCTTTGGTAGCTTCATCATAATCTATGGTTTGGAAGGCCAATATCTCCACACTTGTATCGACTCCAGAGCCTGATACCTTGCAGTACGCCAAATCCAATCCATCGAGAGACGTACCTGACATCAATCCGATGATATTTCGGTGGTCAGCCTTGCTCATGTGGTAGAGTGCTTTTATGTTTTTATTCATATCATGTTGGTTTTGGTGAGAAGTTAATACTTTATCTGCTTCTATTATCTCACTCCCAAATATAATCCTTATTCATTTAGTCAGTGTATTTTGTATTATAAAAACCTGTAGTCATTTTATTTTAAAGCTGTTGCCATTTATATTTTAGCCTAAATTTGGTAAAATTTAGATTCAAAGAAAGAAAACCATATATTTGTAGTTAAAATACTTTAGAACATACATTAACACCATATTATTATGGACGCTAAGACACATAACCTTAGAAATAATTTTATTCTACCGATAGCGATTAAGCAAGTCAAAATTATTAAATATCAAGGGATAAATAACTTGTCACTCGCTGAAATCAATGTTGATTCACAATGGGTATTTGTGACAGGTGAAAATGGATTTGGCAAAACAACCTTTTTACAAGCCTTAACCATAGGCTTATTTGGCACAAAGGATCAGAATAAAGATTTGTTGTATGAAGCTAAAGAAGCAAATATCATCGTTGAATATAAGTTTGGTAACCAATCTTATTTAAACCAAACTAAAAGTGATGAAA
>JBATLS010000547.1:0-3628 GCA_049289435.1 Saprospiraceae bacterium
GCTTGAAATTCAGATTGATATCAAATTTCATTTTCATAGCCATAGCTATGGAGATTAAATTTGATGAAAAGCTGTGTTTCAATGACTTGCATAGGAATTAACAATATGTTTTTAAATCACTTCAATAAAAGAAATATACCAATCAACATGAAAAATTACATGATCCTCTGCCTGATGTCAGTCACATCCATGGTCGCTATTGCCCAGACAAGTGAGCATCCAGAATCTAAGCTTGCCGCAAAAGGGTACACACTTCCTGCATCTTCCAAACCTATCGCCAATTACGTCAAGTATGTCATAGACGGCAATAAGCTCTACTTGTCGGGTCATGGAGCATGCGGAGACCCCACTCCTGTGGACAGAGGCAAACTTGGCAAAGACCTGACCATCCCACAAGGCTACGAAGCCGCTCGCAATGTAGGTCTATGTATACTCGCTACTGTCAAAGACGCATTGGGTGATTTGGGTCGTGTCAAAAGAGTCATCAAAGTACTTGGTATGGTCAATTGTACACCCGACTTTACCGACCAACCAAAAGTCATGAACGGTTTTTCAGACCTGATGGTCGAAGTATTTGGGGAGAAAGGGAAGCATGTGAGATCAGCAGTTGGGATGAATTCTTTGCCCAATGGCATGACTGTAGAGATAGAAGTCTTGTTGGAGATAGAGAATTAATGGATGTGAAGACGGGAAACTGATACATCGCCACTTATATTTAGGGTAAAATTTGCTATGTTTGCAATGTATATTTTAGAGTATATCTAAAATTTCATCATTTTTTCGCTTTCCCTCAAACACAAAATTGAATAACACTCTTATCTGTAAAACAAATAGTTATGAATTCACCATCAAAAGTTCAAGTGTCGATCAAAGGTACTTTTGTATTGTTGTTTTTTTGTTGGTGCCAAATTTGTACAGCCCAGCTATCGGAGCCGACCCAGGAGTTTCGTGGCCTATGGGTCACCCAATTCAAGACCATAGTACTGGGAAATACCACAGCAGAAGATGCCTTGATCGCTTATGCTATTGCCAATGATTTTAACTATCTGATATGTACCAATATGTTTCAGATACTGACGGCTTCATGTGGGTCATTTACCGCTGATATGATAGCTATGCAAGCATTTGTTGCTAAAGCACACGCTGAGGGTATAGCATATGTCAGCGGTAATGTAGGCTCATTGGCCACAGCAGAAAAAATACAGGAGTACAATAATTGTGTCTCCGTCACCAGTGCCCAAAAACTGGATATGATCACCTATGAGTGCGAATTTTACAATGCTGCTACGAATGGATCTTGCCCAGATTATACATCATATATCGGCCAACTCAATGCTATAAAATCCATCTGTAGTGCTACGACATCTAGTGAGCCGGGGCGTCCCTTAGTGTGTGAGGCATATATCGGTGGCGAAGGAAGTACTGGTCTAGTCTTAACTTACTCCTATGAGTCCGAGATGGAAGAGATTGCCACAGTAGCGGATCATATACTCATCACATATTATCGATCGTTGCCTTCCAGTTCGGGAGGTAATTTTTTTAATTGGACCATAGACAGATTGGATTGGATAGCTAAGACAGGAGCTCCCAGCAATATTGTTTTGTTACTAAAATCACGAAATACGGACGGCAATAATATGAATGCCTATCTGGCATCTTATCCAGCGTCGCATTATGATGCGGTCAGAGATCCTTTTTTTTCGTGGGTAGAAGGCACGGCCTTCAATCCTTCCTTGGCCAAAGGCTATAGAGAAAAATATAATGATGGCACATACCCATGGCTATCTGGCATACAAGTCAAAGGTTTTGCGTGGTTCGAACATGCATCCAATATGGCACTTGGGCCACTTCCTATCAAACTCGGATCTTTTGATATCAAAAAAACGGACGATAATCATACCTTGCTGCATTGGGTTACGGATTCCGAAGTGAATAATGATTACTTTGAAATACAAAATTCAGTGGACGGACAGCAATGGCAATTCGTAGCAAAAGTAGCAGGAAGTGGGAATTCAGTGGTCCGGCTATATTATACTTACACAGACTTGGAGCCATTGGGCGGTACATCTTTTTATCGCATCAAGCAAGTTGATTTTGATGGAGGTTCAAGCTATACTCCTACAAGATCCATTACATTTGAACCATCCACTACCGCCACGATAAGAGGTATATTTCCAAATCCTGTAGCCAATGTGTTGAGCTTCTATGGGGAATGCCCTATCGACACTCGGGTGCAAATATTTAATGTATATGGGTATAAAATGGAAGACTTATTGATGAGTCAGGAGCATTCAAGTATAGATGTTGACGTTGCAGGTTTTCCATCAGGTGTATATCTATTACATGTCAATGGGGAGAGCTTTCGGTTTATAAAATATTGAACTGTCAAATCTATTCTAAAAAAATGGATAAGTATCAAGTCTAAGTATGATAGATAGAAGGTATGCCATATCGCTTCTTGGTGAGTCATTCTAAGTCATATCCAAAGGTCAATCATTATGTTTCAAGAACTTATGAAACGGGGCTAATAATCTCTTATGAACTGGCAATATTTTGAAAGCTAATCCGTTTGAGTACTGTGACTCAATGGCGGAGATTTGTTTGGGTTTCAATGTAGAGTACCTCTGTTTTATCCACATTTGATATTCAATCTTGACAGGGCACCAATAATCATTATTCCTGATTCTGTTTGACCATCAATCCAACCGTTTTAAACCAGTAATAGTAACTTGACTTATCAGGTTGTTTTTTTAAGCGATGTAGAAAATTCCAATCTTGATTTTCAATATTCCAATCTTTCATATCTTGGTCATTGTAATATTCAAGATTAGACAGATCTTTGTGTAATATTTTGGCAGATAGAAAGGCTATTCGTGCTGCAGCAGATACCGCATCATCAATTCTGAAATTGCCAGCCATTAAAAATCCTGTACCAAAAGCTCTTATTCCTTTTTGTAGCTCTACAAAATTTAATTTTTCGTTAGTAGAGCCATTACCTTTTTTTGCTATGATTACGCACGTATCTATTGTATCTTGCAGTACTTTTTCTGGTGTCAAATCAGATAAATCAGTCTTACGATATTCAATTGCTTGATTTGCAAAGGCTTCAAAACTTTTGGCTACTGTTTCCAAGTTTTCTATTCTTTCAAAGAGCTTGCTTAAATCAAATAATTGTTTGCAAATCTCCATCGAGAATGACTGATTATCTTTACCTTTAAAATAAGGAATGCCTACTGTATTCGGGGCAAAAGCCGTGAGCTTATCCCCAGTGATAGCATCTATAGTTGGTATTGTGATCCTTATTTCTTCTTCTATTTCGATCCATTTGGTTTGAATCGGTTTTTCAGTTATTTCAGGATAAATAGAGTCTTCAATTAATACATCTAACATTATTGTCCCTGGATATTTTCCTTTTGTTTTGGAGTCAAAAGTAAAAGAATAATGAGCTTTGGGTACACCTGTTTTGTAACTACGGTGTTCATCCAGTTCAAATGACTTGAAATTGGACGAATCCACCACTTTGTTTAGTATCTTCTCTATAGTCGCTCTGTCTGCATTGCAAATGATGTCAATATCTATAGAGAATCTATTTCCTTCTTTAAGTAGCAGAACTAAGCTTGTACCACCT
>JBATLS010000548.1:0-1990 GCA_049289435.1 Saprospiraceae bacterium
TTCCTGTGCTGTGGCTTAGAAGCTTGGACACATCGTGCCGCCTATATGATTGCGACATGCACCTACTCCCGAACAATTGTGCACCAATGTCTCAAAAGAGTAATCTTTTCTATATTTATAAACAAAACTGTACTTATTGTCCATGTATTTTGGGCCATATCTGAGATGCTGATCCATCGGTGGTACATCTATGATAATGCCCGGATTCATCAGACCTTTTGGATCAAATATAGCTTTGACATCCTTCAGGCATTGATAAACTTCATCCCCAAAATAATCTCTAAGGCGGTGACCACGATTGCGACCGTCACCATGTTCGCCAGACCAGGACCCTTTGTACTTTTTGACAAGATCGAAGACTTCATCAGATATCTCTTTCATCAGGTCTATGTCTTCCTGTTGGGTCATATCCAGCCCAGGTCTGACATGCAATACACCTACACTCGCATGGGCATACAGGATAGTCTCCACGCCTTTGTTATTGCAAATATCTAGTACAGCACCGATATACTCCGCCAAATATTCGAGTGGAATGGCCTGGTCTTCTATAAATGGTATGGGTTTGCGACCAGATGGGTTTCCCATGATGAGACCGAGTCCGTTTTTTCGCAGTGACCAGGAGTCTTCGAGTTGTTGTTCTGTGGTTAATACCGGAAAAGCGTATGCCGACCCTTCAGTGCGGATATATGCCAAAAAGGAGGCTATTTTTTCGTCTAGTTCACTTTGTGACAAACAAAAAAACTCCACTGACAGGGTAGCTTGAGGGTCGCCTACGATCAAGCGTTCGTGAATGGCCTTTGTCAAGCTGCTTTTTTTACTTTGTTTAAATACATTAAAATCCAGCATTTCAATTGCTGCTGGTTCGAATGCGACCATCGGCTGGACATTGCTGATGGCCTTGAGACGGTCATCATAATGTACGGTAATAGCTGCTTTGTATTTTGGGATGGGTTCGAGATTTATTTTGGCTTCCAGCATGATGCCCAGAGTTCCTTCAGATCCCGCAAATATCTTGCTGAGATTCCATTGATCGGTGAGGGTATATTCGTCCAGTGGATACCCCTGTACCCGACGCATGACTTTGGGGAAGGCCCCTACTATGGCTTGGTGATGATCATAAATAATTGACCTGAATGCTTTGTAAATGTCTCCTTCCCGAGTTTGTTCAGTAGTTTTAATATCCCATTCTTGTGGAGTCAAAGTCTCCATTTGGAGGATAGTGCCATCACTAAGCAACACTTTGATAGACAAGATATGATCGATGGTCTTGCCGTATTTGATGCTTTTGGTACCCGAAGAGTTATTGGCGATCATTCCTCCTATGGTTGCTCTGCTGGATGTAGCAGGATCAGGGGCAAAATGCAATCCATATTGCTTGACGGCTAAGTTTAACTGATCCCGAACAACGCCCGGTTGTACGACGGCATATTGTTCTTCAGCATTGATCTCAAGGATTTGATCAAAATATTTGGTGAGATCCAGGACAAAAGCATGATTGGTAGTCTGACCAGCTAGACTGGTGGCACTGCCTCTGGGCATGATGGGGATCAGGTGTTTTGAAGCAATCTCCACCATTTTTATCAGGTCTGACTCTGACGACGGGATACCCACTGCGATAGGTTTTAATTGGTATAGTGAAGCATCCGTAGCATACAGACCAAGCGTCAGATCATCGGTCTTGATGATTGAAGTAGTAATTTGTGATATTTCAGCTTTAAAGCCTTCAGTATTTAGTTTACCTATTTGCTTAGTCATGCGGTTATCTCTTTTATGCAAAGATAATCATCATGCCAAAAGAATGAATAAAGCGATGAAACTTATTTAAGTATTATATACAAATAGTATTATGCACAAATTGGATGGTTTAAGAGTATGTTTAAATTTTCATGTTTGAGCGAAAGCGAGCAAATTTAATTTTAGACAAGGTATATTTTGCAGTCGTAACTGGTAGTTACAACGAAAAATATAACGCAGTATAAAATGAAATTTG
>JBATLS010000549.1:0-2234 GCA_049289435.1 Saprospiraceae bacterium
CAGAACAGAAAGGATGGCCTTTACATCTGTAGCCGATGCTTTAGATTGTTTTCCAGTATAAGGTCTGACGATTGAGTTCAAAATATTTTTGTATTTCATTGCCCCATCTTCGACTTCTATTTTTCTGGCAAAGCTTACTTTGAGCTGTGTAGAGAATTTTTTGTCTTTTGTAGCATATGCCTTCATAAAGGTGACCAAATCATCATGCGATATTTCATGTAGGATTTGATGTATGTTTAGTGAAGTATTTTTAGCCGATGAAGACCCACTTTTTTTATTCCCCACCAAAGGCTTTTGACTTTGTGTAGAGCGGATGTGAAAAAGCAAAGTGATCACATGCTTACAGATTAGATTGGATGCAAAGAAATTACAATCACAAGTAGCCTTTTGTTTTTTGGTAAATGGAGACTGAATCACTACCTCATAAGATTTACCGTCCTTTATTTTCGCTATAAAAAAATTTCGATTGACTTTTGAGATATCTGTGATTGCTTCATTTTCGAACAATGCTTCGGCTTGAAGGACTAATTCTTCGTCATATATAGTCTCTATAAGTTGATTTGGTATTGACAATGGCTATCTTTTAGACTTAACATGCAAATTTAACTAACTAAATTGGTTCTATTGTATTTTTTACAGATGCTTTATAAACAATAATATTTATATTTGCATTTTTATAATATAATTTTGATACAAAGATATACATTCATATGACATTTAAGGAAATTGGCTTGGACGACAGAATATTGGAAGCCATATCATACATGGGTTTTGAAGAAGCAACTCCAATACAGGAAAAAGCCATACCTGAGATACTCAAAGGACGGGATATCATAGCTTGTGCTCAGACTGGTACAGGCAAAACTGCGGCATTTATGCTACCTTTGTTGCACAATATGGCAGACGACTCGCACCATAGCGGCAGTACACTTGTCATAGTACCTACTCGTGAACTTGCAGTGCAGATCGACCAACAGATACAGGGATTTGCTTATTTTGTCCCAGTATCATCCATGGCCATCTATGGAGGAGGTAGTGGTAGTGAGTGGGATACCCAAAAGAAAGGATTGAGTAAGGCTGATATCATCATCGCTACTCCCGGCAAATTGATCAGCCATATCAATATGGGCAATGTTAAGTTTTCAAAATTAAAGTATCTAATTTTGGATGAGGCCGACCGTATGTTGGATATGGGGTTTTATGACGATATCAAAAAAATCATAGAGATCCTCCCCAAAAAAAGGCAGACTTTGATGTTTAGTGCTACCATGCCCCCTAAGATGAGAGACCTGGCCAGACAAAATCTCAATAACCCATATGAAGTGTCTATAGCGGTATCTAAACCGTCAGAAAGGGTACTTCAGGCCGCATATTTGGTCAATGATGGCCATAAAGCCAGATTGATCAATGATCTGATCAAAGACAAACCCAGTTTTGAAAGCATCATTGTTTTTTCGTCCACCAAAAAATCTGTCAATGACATCGTGAGATCTCTTTCGGGCCAAGGGTACTCGGTAGAAGGTATCTCCTCAGATCTCGACCAGCAGGGTAGAGAGGATGTACTCAATAGATTTAGAGCCAAGCATATCCGGGTGATCGTAGCCACTGATGTATTGGCACGAGGTATTGATATCAAAGACATCAATCTGGTCGTAAACTACAATGTGCCAGGAGATGGAGAAGACTATGTACATAGAATAGGCCGTACCGCCAGAGCCGATGCAACGGGTGTAGCACTTACACTGGTCAACGAGGATGAAATGTATAAATTTCAAGGTATTGAGCAGTTTATCGATGCTCCCATCAAAAAAATCAATATTCCACCACATATCGGACAAAGTCCAGAGTGGAATCCTGCGAGACCCAAACGAACATTTAGTAGGAATCCTTCTGGTAAAAAGAAGCCTTCACAACACCAAGGTAAAAAGAGATCACCCAATCCCAAGCGAGGCAATAAGCCGTAGATGCTTAAAGGACACAAGTCTGATTGAATTATTTATTCCACATTTTCTATAAAAGCAACAATATCGTCCATAGAATATGCATCCTTGACTTCATATCTCCCAATAGATTCTCTACGCAGAGAGGATAAGTGTGCTCCAGAACTCAATGATTGACCAAAATCATGCGCTAATGATCGGATGTAGGTACCTTTGCTGCATATCACCTTAAATCCAATTTCTGGAAACTGTTCTGCATTGATATCAAATGTATGAATGGTCACCTTCCGGGCC
>JBATLS010000550.1:0-1993 GCA_049289435.1 Saprospiraceae bacterium
GGACCATGGACGAAGACTGGCGAACAGTAGCGCATGAGTTGATCTCCAATATCGCCAAATCTACGTGTACAACCTATGGAGCTCATTGTGAGATCAAAATATTGAAAGGATATCCATGTGTAGTCAATGAACCAAAGCTGACCAAAAAAATCAGACAATCTATGGAGTCTTATCTGGGAGTCGAAAATGTGGTCGATCTTCCTATCCGAATGACTTCAGAAGATTTTGGCTTTTACTCCAAGGTCATACCAGCATGCTTTTACAGGTTGGGTACAGGCAATCCAGCCAAAGGAATTACTGCACCTGTACATACGCCTATCTTTGACATCGACGAAGATGCGCTCAGCATTGGGATGGGACTGATGGCCTGGTTGGCAGTAGATGGGGATTGATTTTTTTTATAAGAGTGTAAAAATTTGGCTTTAAATCACCGAAAGAAATATTAGCACTAAAACTTTATAAAAGCTCTCCTTAGTATTAATTATTGAACCCCAAAAAACAATAAATTTGTATATTTGTTTTAAAAAGTAAAAAGTTTACCATGACCACCATCACTATCAAAATAAATGAACATACTAAAGCTGGAAAGGCATTTTTGGCTATGTCGGAAACTTTTTTAATAGGAGTTGAAGGTATTGAAATAGTAGATCACTTATCTAAAAAAGAAGAAAAAAGTTTGTATAGCAAAGCATTTGTCGCTAAAATGAAAAGAGCAGAAAAGAATATCAAAAATAGAAATACCACACAACTTAATCCTAATGATATATGGGGAAGTATCTTGTAGAAATCGATCCAAATGCCAGGAAAGAATTAAAGGCACACTATAAATCTGGAAATAAAGCGAATATAAAAAAAATTGAAAAAATCCTGGTAGAACTTACAGAAAAACCATTTGAAGGTGTAGGACATCCTGAAGAATTAAAACACGAATATGCTGGGTTTTGGTCTCGAAGAATAAACATTAAGGACAGAATGATATATAAAGTAGAGGAAAAAATTGTAACCGTTTACGTAGTTTCTGCGATGGGACATTATACTGATAAATGATCCATTCCCCATTGGGTGTAGACTCAGTCTGCTTAAAGCATTATTTCAAACAATTTTATGGTCAAAAATAATCTGTTTTCTTCATATTTGTTTTTATTAAAAAAAATGTATTGTAGGCCTTGGGATTTCCCTATGATTGAAAGCAAAACCAAAAGTAAATCCAAAAGAAAACTGGTTATCTGTAAGTACAAATGAAGGACCTGCTCTTAAGGTTTTATAAAATAAAAGGACGTCCACCCCAAATTGTCCAAAATTGTTATTTGAGAAGGAGTTTGAAAGCCTATTTCTTACATATGAGAAACCAATAGCAGTAGATACTTCATCCGATACATAAGATTTTACAAAAAAGCCAGCACCATACGTAAGCAAGTGATTGCTATTTACTTTTTGATATGCAACAATCAATGGTAAACTTACCAGATTATTTTTACGTTGAATCTTAAGCATATTTGCAATGCCATTTATTCCATATACTCTACCATCTTGATCAAATCCTACCACGGTTCCACCGATACTTACTTGCCCATTGAACGTAAAGTCCACAGCCAATGTGTTGATGCCTTGTAGTCTGCCATAAGTAAAAGCTGGTCCGCTAGCTCCTTTATCGTAAAGATAACTTTGAGCTTTTAGCATGGAAAATGAAAATGCCAGAATTAGTGAAAAGAATATTCTATTTTTCATAATCAGATTTTTTATTAATAGGTGATATGTCAATAAATATGCCATTTGAATTGCTGGGTGTAAGTCAAATTCATTTTGAGTCAGATGGATTTCGATGGAGTGAGGATGTCACCTAGGCTTAGTGACAATTATTGACAATTATTGGGAGATTTACTGTATCTTTGTTAGTTATGGCTTCTGACGATATGAGTTGGCATTTTGAAGAATTTAAAAACTTGATTGCCCTTTCACTTGTTAAGAAATGATTGATTTTGGTGCAGTTAAT
>JBATLS010000551.1:0-4522 GCA_049289435.1 Saprospiraceae bacterium
GGGGACGGTTGCTTCAGCTACGACCCAGATCAATACTTTGCTCACTGGTATCAATGCCATATACGAAAATGAACTTTCGGTGAGATTTATCCTCATAGGCACGAACAATAGTATCGTCTACACTAACTTTGCAACCGATCCATACGATCCGTACGATCCCAATTATCCTAATGATCCCAGATATTCAAATCCTTATAGGACTAATCAGGCACAGACCAATATAACAAATGTCATTGGGTCAGCCAATTTTGATATCGGTCATGTACTCCATGTGGTAGGTGCTTATGGATTCAGCGGAGTGGCTGGACCTGATGTTTGTTTAGATGACTTTAAAGCCAGTGGCTGGACTGGGATAGGTACTGCTTATGGGATGCAACCCAATGTCGCTGTGATTTGTCACGAAATAGGACATCAATTTAGTGCTTTACATACCTATAATGGGGCTGATGGCGGCAATTGCAGTAATAATATTTCAGCATCAAGTGCATATGAAATTGGCAGCGGATCGACCATCATGGCTTACGCTGGTATATGCGGAGTTGCCAGTCAAAATATCCAATTTCCGGCGGATTTGTATTTTCATACCAGAAGTTTGACTCAAATAACTACATCAATTGCGCTCGATAATTGTCCTGTAAGAATAAGTACAGGCAATATACCCCCAGTAGTCAATGCCAACCCTTCGGGAGCATCCATAAGTATCCCCAAAAGTACCCCTTTTTCTCTCAATGGAACAGGTGTAGATGCCAATGGAGACAACATCACCTACGCCTGGGAACAATATGATGAAGATGGTGCGGGATCTCCGACCAGCGGTTACATTGGTGCCACAGCAGGTGCTTCTCCAGTTGCGCCATTATTTAGGAGTTATCCCCCTGTGAGTAGCACGACACGGGTATTTCCATCATTGACTTATATATTGACAAATACTACGTATGATTTCGAACCTCTTCCCTCTGTAGCCAGGACACTCAATTTTAGACTTACGGGAAGAGATAATCGTGCCGGTGGAGGTGGTATCCATTGCTCATCCATAGCATTGACAGTCACTGGTGACGGTCCATTGGTAGTCACCAGCCCCAATACAGCTGTCACTTTGGCTGCGGGTAGCAATCAGGTCATCACATGGAATGTAAACAATACTTCTGTCCTCTGCAATAGTATGAATATATATCTATCCTTAGATGGAGGTTTCAGCTATCTACATACGTTGGCCACCAATACAGCCAATGATGGTTCAGAGTCAGTGGTCATACCTGCCAATATTCTTTCATCAACAACTGCAAGGATCAAAGTGGAAAGCAATTGCAATGCCTGGGTCAAATTTTTTGATATTTCGAATGTCAATTTTATTATTAGTAGTACTTGCATTTCGCCACATTCAGAAATTTTGCCTTCTAATCCTGTATCATTTCAATATGCTGACGGAGGGCTTAGTTTAGGATTATCAAATAATTTTGGAAATATTGTAACTTCTGTTTCTGGGACAATTACCACTAGTGATACAGATGGTAATTTAATGTTTTTAGACGGTACACCGTCGGTATGCGCGGGACCAAGCAATGCTAACAAATATGATACTATTTATTTTTCAGTCGATATAACTGGACAATACACTATCAATCACGGAGGTATTTTTGGAACAGTTATCAATTTATATGAAAGCAACTACATTGAGAGCAATTGTTTGTTCCATATGAATAGTTCTGCAACGAGACCATCAGGGACTGGAGGTGTTTCATTAGGAAGTGGCATTACAGCAAATTTAACAGCTTACACTAGTTATTATCTGATAGTTAGTAGTTTTAGCAATAGTCTTCCTTCAACTCCATTTAGTTATAATATTACATTCCCTACAAAGCCTAGTGGAGCCAATATTTATAATGGCGTTACTTTACCAATTAATTATTCGTATACTTATATAGCTGTAAACAATTCTTCTGGATTAATTACTTTAGTAAATAATTTATCGAATTTCACTACACTAAGTGGAGGTGATTATAATATTTATGGAGTTTCATATTATTCAGGAGTAGGTCCATCACCAACTACAGTAAATCCCGTAGATTGGCTTAATACACTTTTTGCATCTGTTCAGATTTCAAACTCTTGCCATGTTTTTAGTTCTAATTTTAAGCATGTGACCGTAACTTGTCCACCAGAAGTTTTTTCAAACCTAGATTCTGGTGTTGGTAGTTTGAGAGCTGCGCTTAATTGCTCACAAAGTGGTGGCACTTTAAATTTTGCCGAGGGCATCAATCCTACACTTACATCACCACTATTGATAGACAAGGACATCATTTTGGATGGTAATGTAAATGGTATGAATAATCCATCGACATCTATACTACTCAATTTTGCAGGATCATATGGTACCAAGGTCAATCCAGGGATTACAGTGACTCTCAAGGATATGATCGTCCATCAAAGTGGCACAGCTTTGCCAGTGGTGCTGAACGAAGGAAATCTGACCCTTGACAATGCAGAGATCAGGGGTAATGTCACGCCCATTGTACAAAATGAGGCAGCATCTACAACGACTATAAAAAATAAAGTAGTGGTCAAGAAAATGTAATTTTTGTTTAAATTTCCTCTATGATTTTTAAAAGTACCACTTAGTTCTACTGTGTTAAGTTACAATTTTTAAGAAAAAACATGGTTTTTATGAATTCTCTTAAATAAACCTACTTCCTGACGGATTACTGTAAACTCAAATCAATTGCCACATACTTTAGTCTGTGGATCTATTAATGAAAATATGTGTTGCCTTTAGTCAAAATACGGAAATTTTAGGCTTCCCGATAGCGGGACAGTAGCAATTGAAAAACCGATTGCCTTTTACTAAATTTGACAAAGTAGAATTAAAAGGTTTTTTATAAACACTCAATAGTATTTGATGACTTACAATCTACGAAATATGTATATGAAATATGGACTCTGGCAGGTATAACCCAATGCTTCATTGTCCCATTTGTACACCGTTTGAGTTTTGGAAATGAGATCAACTACCCCCACTTTAGTATAATATTTTGATAAATATTCGTTGGACCAATCAAAAATTTTGTTTAATGAATATTCTTGACGAGTCCATGACGTAGATACAGATACATACACAAAATATTTGGGTTTTCCTGCTTCGATTTCCTGGATCATCTCATCCTGCATTTTACCACTCAATGCATGGGCTTCCATCAGGCCATAGGTGTATATATGGCCTGTAGCTGATATTCTGTCTGCATAGAAGGTGATCTGTGGTTCGGAGCCAAAGACGACGATTTTATCATCTTTGGTTGAATTTCTTTTGATATACCTTCCGATTTCTTCGGATTCGACAAATGGATTCATACCATATTTTTCGCGACTGATCATATCGGGTGATGTCTTAAATAAATATTTATTATCACTATTGATGGCTGACATCACCCCTAAAGACAACAGTATGATCCCGGCGTAGCTCCCCATCTTTTTGGAAAAATAGGACTGTGTGGATAGCATATACACCATCGACCCACACAGCAAAGCTATAGACGGAAGTACAGTGATAAAATAATGAGCTCTGAAATAAAATCCTGGAACTACAGTTAAGGCCGAAAAACCAAAAAACAACCATAGGAATATCTTAAACTCTTTTGGTAAATCAGATTTAAAAATACAAAATATCAAACCCAGACCAGCAGAAATCCAAATCAGCGCTGTACCCGAAGTGATCAATCCGAAAGTATCTATTAAATAACCTTTGCCAGTGCTCCACTTAACACTGGTACCATACTCTTTGAGATAGGTATAAGTCCAAAACCAAAATTGATCAAATGAGACGCAGATAAAAATCCATAATAGTATCAACACTACTGGAGCAATCAAACCTAAGGTCATCCATGCTAAAAATTTGAATCTATCTATATGTGCTTCTTTTGTAAAGTAAAAATGATGCAATAAAACATAGATTACGCCAAATACTGGAAACACAATGCCCGGCTGCTTCATCAAAAAAGATAAACTCAATAATCCGCCTGACCAAAAATATAGAGATGATTTTTCTGATCGGATGGCTTTCAGCATCATCCATGCACCTAGTAATGCAAATAAGGATACAAAATGTGTCGCATGAAGGGCAAAACCTAATACATGATATCCTAGACTTAACATTCCAAAACAAATTGCCGCCACCAATCCAGCCACTCTTGACATCATAGTACTACCTATCAAATATATGAGAACTAAAGAACCTACATTTGTCACCAACAACCCTAAGTGCACTCCCGTAGCAGTCTGGCCAAACACACTCATCAGCAATGCATACATCATAGCGGTACCTGGATATTTCATATTGTAAGCCATACTATATGGAGCATGACCTTTGAGCATCAATTGTCCCATATAAGCATACTCGCCCTCATCTCGCTCAAGTGGAATACCCAAAAGCCGAAATCGAACAATTATAATGATAAATATAAGTAAACCCAGTGCTACCCAATGCCAATTATTTTCAATATAAGTGGACATGCTATTGGGCATTTCAGCC
>JBATLS010000552.1:0-7701 GCA_049289435.1 Saprospiraceae bacterium
GGAGTTTAAACATAAAAACCTATTGTTTTGAAGATTCAAAATTAACGCCGTTGTGATGTTAAAACATTGATATTCATTATCAGGTGGAATGATTTAAGTCATTTAACTCGATTAAATTTGATTAGACAAAGTTATAAAAATTATCGAAGAGTAGCTCTGTTAAAATTTCTAACAATGAAGTGATTTAAAAACGATGGATAGATGAATCTAATTAAAATGAATCTAATTGCTTTTTACAAATAAAACCGAACCTATCATAAGTCCCACAAAACTGGCGATTAACCCAGGCATCAAAGGATTTATTTCAGTGATATAAAAAAACCTGAATGTGATATATACCAAAGATCCTGCGACCATAGCACATACAGCCGCATGGTGATTGGTGTGATCAAAGAATAATGTGGCTATAAAAGGGACAAATATGGATACCAATCCGATCACGCTTGCTTCGCCTACCAACTCAAATATATTTTGTGTGCCGAATGCTAATATTAATGCAGCAATGCTTATGGCTATGACCGAAAATCTCGTCAACTTTAAGAAAGTGGCATCATTTATTTTATGCCCAAGATTAGGTTTGATGATATTTTCAGACAACAGACTGGCAGGAGCCAAAAGAGCACCACTACACGTACTCATGATCGCACTCATCAATGATCCAAAAAACAAGACTTGTAACCAGGTAGGCATCTGACGGATGACCAATTCTGGTAAAGCGAGCTGTAAATCTCCTGTCAGCAATGCCGGATCAATGATTTTGGCAGCTGTGATCAGATATAAAGGCAACATAGAAAGCACTAAATATAACATGGCTCCTGCTATGGTAGAAGAAAAAGCAGCAGATTCACTACGGGCTGAATTGATCCTTTGGAAAATATCCTGTGAAGCAATACTCCCAAATCCAAGTACCATCCACGCCGAAATCCAATTGATCCATGATACCGTGTCATTGTTGGGAAGTATCTTCATTTGTTCTTCGGTCAAACTATCCAGGACAGGCTGGACTCCGCCCAACTGATTGGTGACATACCAGGTGATGGCTACCAAGCCCGTGACGATCATGATGCTCTGTACAAAATCCGTCACCGACACAGCCCACATACCCCCCGTAAATGTATAGATGACCACTATAGAAGTACTTAGTAACATGCCTGCTTCCAGTGAAAATCCCAACAATGTTTGTGACAACAGGCCCAAGGCTACAATTTGCGCACCAGCGTAGCCAATAAAACTGATGATCATCAATATAGAACTGAGCATCTCCACTCTGGGTCCATATCTCATCCTGAACAGGTCACCTATGGTGTATATATTGAGACTATATAGTTTTCGGGAAAAGAACAATCCTACCAATAGCAAGCATAGTACACCGCCTAAAGGATCTTCTATCACTCCTATGAAGCCATGCTCAGCAAACTCTGCACTTGCACCAAAAATGGTCTCACTCCCAAACCAAAGTGCAAAGAGTGCTGCAGTATTGATGGCAGGATGAAGATTGCGTCCTGCATTGATGAAATCTCCTGCACTCTTCACGCGACCTGATGCGTAGAATCCTAAGGCAAGAGTAAATAGAAAATATATGACAACAGAAAATATCAGCATGCTTCCAAAACCCAAATTTGATTATCGGGATGCCACTTATTGAAAAACTTGGAAGTATGTATTGAATCCAATATTACATTTTTATAAAAGCATGACAAAAGTATTAAAAGTAAGGTGTAAAAAATTTACCCTTTACTCAGTACCGGTGTCAGACTTTGTCCAATCCGCTCATGATCCAAAAAATCTCTGATGAGCTTGCCTGCATGTTCCAATTCGTCAGCAGCTGGTAAAAATACTATTCTGAAATGGTTGTTGTCCTTTTGATTGAATCCATTACCGGGTACGATCAGCACCTTTTTTTCTTCCAAAAGTTTGTATGCAAAATCTTCATCACTGTCTATGGAAAATCTGGCTAAATCTATTTTTGGAAATAAGTATAATGCTCCTTTGGGTTTGACACAAGTAACTCCAGGTATATCAGTAATCATGTAATGGATCAAGTCCCGTTGTTTTGCCAGTCTACCTTCGGGAGCTACCAGATCTTTGATGCTTTGATGTCCGCCCAATGCCGTTTGTATGGCATATTGTGTAGGCACATTGGCACACAATCGCATGCTGGCCAAAAGATTGAGTCCTTCAGTGATCGATTTTGCCTTATGCACAGGTCCGCTCAATATGAGCCAACCACCTCTGAAACCCGCAGCTCTGTAATTTTTCGACAGACCGCCATAAGTCAGTATCAACACCTCATCAGCGAGGGTTGCTACTGGATGATGCACCGCTTTGTCATACAAGATCTTATCATAGATTTCATCAGAAAATATGATCAGTTTATGCTCGGCCGCCAATTTTACAATAGCTTCCAAAACATCCTTTTCATACACAGCACCCGTAGGATTGTTTGGGTTGATGAGTACAATGCCTTTTGTTCTGGACGTGATTTTGGATTTGATATCATCTATATCAGGATTCCAATCTGACTCTTCATCACAAATATAGTGTACAGGTTTGCCTCCTGACAGTGCTACCGAGGTCGTCCAAAGTGGGTAATCCGGTGATGGTATCAATATCTCATCCCCTTGATTGACAATGGCTTGCATACTCATCAGGATCAACTCGCTTACCCCATTCCCAATAAATACATGGTCGATGGTCACTCCACGGATACCCTGCTGTTGAGTATAATGCATGACTGCTTTACGCGCCGAAAAAATACCCAAATGATGAGAATACCCTTGAGCATTTCTCAGATTAAGAATCATATCATACACCATTTCGTCCGGTACATCAAAACCAAAAGGGGCAGGGTTGCCAATATTGAGATGGATGATCTTTTGGCCCATCGCTTCGAGTTGCTGCGCCTTATCAAAAATAGGTCCACGTATGGCGTAGCTCAGCTCATTCAATCGATTGCTTTTATGATAAATATGCTCGGGCATATGGTCTTTTTATATTGTTGGACAAAGGTAATCATTTTACTTTTTCAAACATCATTCCAAAAAGGGTGTTTTGTACTTTTATAGAACCTTTTACCAACTTTTTAACAATGAAATCATTAAAATACATATTTTTATCCTGGATTTATACCTTTACAAGTCATTGATTAATGATGATTCTAAAAGAAAAGAAAGTACTCACTTTTGATTGTTATGGTACATTGATAGATTGGGAAACGGGTATTATATCCTATCTAGGAGGAGTACTTCGTAACCATTTAGTTAATATAAGTGATAACGAGGTTCTCCAATTATTTGGAAAAACTGAGCATATTGTGCAGGACAACCATCCCGACATGATTTATCTGGAGGTACTAAGAGAAGTTTTAAAATCAGTCGCTAAAAAATATGGTTTTTCACCTTCAAACGAAGAATTAAACTCTTTTTGTTATTCTATCCAGCAGTGGAAGCCATTTTTGGATACTACTTCAGCACTAAAGATTTTATCGACATATTTTAAACTTGTGATCATATCCAATATTGATAATCAGTCTATTAGCCATTCAGTACAGCACATGAAAGTAGATTTTTATAAAATATTCACCGCTGAAATGATAGGTGCGTACAAACCTGATCACAAAGTATTCAGATATGCACTTGATCAATTGGAAGCTACAGACCAATTCAAAATGGCTGATGTACTTCATGTAGCCGAAAGTATTTATCACGATCACGTACCTGCAAGGGAGATCGGTCTGGACAGCATATGGATAAACAGAAGGCACAGCAAATCGGGATATGGAGCTACACCACAAGTAAATCCAGATCAAATCCCTGCACAATCTTTTCCTACATTGATGGATTTTGCTCATTGGGTGCAAAAAACGTATTGATTTACCTTACACCTAAGGTATATTAAGAATTCTTGACTCTACTTGCATATAATAAGCCAAAAATGCTTTTGGTTCGGATAATAGGAAGTCGATTCCAGATAGCTATCGGGACAATCAATTGGCATAAACTGTATCCATATTGAACCATGTTTTGGCTAAAGCCAAATGTTCATAAACCTCTTTATCCACTGGCTGAAGCCAGTGGCAATTGAAAAATTTGGTTTTTGTATGTACTTCAACTAAGAGTATGTTTAAATTTTTATTGCTTTATCAGCAATATCTCATGAACCTGACTTCAAAATAATCGTCTCATTTAGTTCATTAAACTCGTTGATTATTTTATTGTCAGAACCATAACCTATTGATTTGCAACTAAGAAAATTTTTAAACATACTCTAAGTGTAATCTGGTGTCCCGAAATAAATTACCCAATTCTATCGGGGTGATCCTTTAGGAAAGAAGCCCACCCACTGTGTTTTTTTTGAGACCCACCCAATCCTCCTGACTGGTTGAAGTGGCAAACTGCTACTCCTAGGGCATCGGTAGCATCGAGATGTTTGGAAGTAATTTTTATTTTTAAGATGCTTTCCAACATTGCGGCCACTTGCTCTTTGGATGCGTTTCCATTACCCGTGATGGATTGTTTGATTTTTTTGGGTGCATACTCCTGTATTTCCAATCCCATAGTCATAGCAGCGGCCATAGCTACTCCTTGTGCGCGACCCAGCTTGAGCATAGATTGGACATTTTTGCCATAAAATGGTGCTTCGATGGCCAATTGATCTGGCAAATATGTCTCTATAATTTCTTGAAGTTGAAGGAATATTTCTTTCAATTTTTCATGATGATCTTCAAATTTTATCAGATGAAAAACTCCAAAAGTAATCACTTTCAAAATTTTGCCCTGGACATCAAGCACAGCATACCCCAGCACATTGGTACCCGGATCTACCCCCAATATCTTGTAAGAATCTTTGCCCTTGACAGATGGCATTTTATAAAGTATATTTTTGCAAAGATGGGACTTTTATTGGTTATATTATAGATATGTTGGGATTTCGTATTACAAAAATGAATAATACTACCTATGCGAAGGAATATCAATGCCCCTAATCTTACGATACAACTCTGTGGCATATCCATCGGTCATTCCTGACACAAAATCCAGCACGCCCATCGTCTTTTCGTATGGACTCACATCGTCACTTGCGAGATTGTATTGTGCAGGGATGAGATGTAAGCATTTTCTTTGTAAGGAGGTACGATGTACGTTTAATACTGCTTCTATAAATACGGAAAGTATCTCAGTCATTACATTATACCCCGCCAACTCTACCTCGATGACCGAAGGATGGTTGTAAATTTTATCTATGGATATCTCGTTGATGGTATGCAGATATGGGCAAGATTTTTCGATCTCGTCTACCAAAGTGCTGTTGAATGTACCACCCAGAATACCCACCGAATTTGCCAAAAAGATCTCAGAAGCCTTATTGACCAATGCATTGATGCACTTCGCCCTAAGAAATGAAATAGCTTCATTGGCATCCCCTATTTTATGCAGTATTTCTTTGGTCCGTTCGATATTTGTACCCAACTCATCCAACAATGTCAGAAATGAAGTCTCTAAGGTCTCTGTTGAAAGTATGCCAATCCGATGAGCATCTTCCATATCGATGATCCTGTAACAAATGTCATCAGCTGCTTCTACCAGATATACGAACGGGTGACGCACAAGATTTCCCGTTGATCCCATCATACCAAACTGTGCGATGATATCATCAAATGCGACTTTATCAGACAAAAAATATCCGTATTTTTTTCGATGTGTATATGTTGCATCCATCTCTGATGATGAGCAAGGATATTTCAGTATGGCTGCCAACGTTACATACATGAGACTCTGTCCACCATCCAGTTTTCCCTTGAATCGTCGTGTCAATAACCTCAAAGCATTGGCGTTGCCTTCGAAGTGGGTGAGATCATTCCACTCAGCATCTGTAAAGTGCGCTTTTAGGGTACTTTGATTCAGAGGTTGCTCGCTATGTGTATTAAAAAAATGTGAAATGGCTTTTTCGCCCGAGTGCCCAAACGCAGGATTGCCTACATCATGGGCTAAGCAAGCGGAAGCTATCACTCCTGATAATTCATATTTATAAAATGCCAGATCATTTTCGTTCAGGCTAAGGTCCGAAGACGCTATGCCATGACCAGTGATCGCCCCAAGTGACCTACCTACTGATGCGACTTCAAGCGAATGGGTAAGCCGATTGTGAACAAAAACATTGCCAGGCAGCGGGAATACCTGTGTTTTGTTCTGCAGTCTCCTGAATGCGGATAAAAATATTATTCTATCATAATCTCTGGTAAACTCAGACCTGAAACTCCCATTGCCTGAACCTTGATAACCAAACCTGCTATAGGAAATACAATCTCCCCAATGGTGCATAATATCTTTTTATTTGGTCGCAAAGATAGTTTAAATCATAAGTCCATCAAAATATTGGAGCATAGCATGTCGCTGATCTATGACTTCAACGATTTCTTGATGTAATTACATTGTTTTACAGGGCAATAAAAACGTTTTAAGATACTTATTTGATGATAAGTTCTACATATACTGGAAGATGGTCTGAAGGGTATCTTAAATCTTTCGAATCACTCAATACGGCATACTTTTTGACTTTGATTTTAGAAGACTTGGAGACAAAAATATAATCAATCATTTTAGTGACTGGTTCATGATGTTTGAATCCATTAAATGTGCCCGATGGGCCAAATGGTAGCTCTATGCTTACGTTCCTACTATCATCCATGACTTTTTTGAGTGCGATGATTCTTTCTGTGTTGGGTTCAGAATTTAGATCGCCCATGAACATCACCGGATAATTTTTGGAGTTCAACATAGAGATTTTCGAAAGGATCAATTCAATACTTTTTGTTCTGGCTACTTCCCCCATATGGTCTAAATGAGTATTGAATACCCAAAATGTTTTCTTAGATTTTTTATCTTTGAGCAGTCCATAGGTACATACTCTGTTGAGAGCGGCATCCCATCCTTTGGAGATGATGTCCGGAGTTTCTGAAAGCCAAAATGTCCCTGAAGCTTTTAGTTCCATTCTCTCGGTTTTATAAAATATATTGGAAGATTCTCCCTTGCCAATGCCATCTCTGCCAGTGCCTATGTAACTGTATCCGGTAAGCACTTCAGCCATCTCGGTCACTTGATGTGGCAAAGCTTCCTGAATACCCATCACGTCCGGCTCATAAAACTTAACTTGAGATATAAAATAATCTTTACGTTGTGACCATCGGTTTTCGCCATCGCTGGCTACGTCAAGGCGAATATTGTAAGTCATTGCCTTTAGCGATTGGCCATGTACGGCATTAATACTTATGATAAATAGCAAACAGATGACCCATTTTATTTTATACATATCGCATTTTAATTGTATGGAATTATTGAAGTGAATGTAATGAACCATTAATATTTTCCAACATTGTCCTTGCACCAATTATCGTAAGCTAATGACAATTCTTTTACTTTTTCAGGGTGTTTTTCGGCTAGGTTGATTCGTTCACCAGGATCATTAGATACATTAAATAATTTGATGGACAAATCGTTTTGGATGGGTTTGATATATTGGGCAGATGGTCTGCTTTTCCAATGATCTTCATTGGTATTGGTCAGTTTCCATTCGCCCTGTCTTACTGCCCAGGTTTTTTGCCATTTCCACACCAAGAGTCGATTTTTATCTGGTGCAAACAGACTGATACCATCTATCGTTGGATCCTTCAATTTTATACCCGCAGCTGAAACCACAGTGGGC
>JBATLS010000553.1:0-11088 GCA_049289435.1 Saprospiraceae bacterium
GAATATACCTTTGCGCCCGCTAACGGAAAACCGTAGTATTTAGTTATTACAATATAAAAATAGGAAAAGTGGATACACTAAGTTACAAAACCAAATCTGCCAATGCAGCTACCGTAGTACAAAAATGGTACGTATTGGATGCGGAGGGAGAAGTCGTAGGTAGATTGGCTACCAGAATAGCTTCCGTATTAAGAGGCAAACACAAGCCTGACTTTACCCCACATGTGGATAGTGGAGACTATGTGATCGTATTAAATGCTGACAAAGTCAGATTTACAGGATCCAAATTAGATGACAAAGAATACCAGAGATACAGTGGTTATCCAGGTGGTCAAAAGAGACGTACTGCCAAGGAAATGCTCGATAAGAGACCTACTATGGTGCTTGAATTGGCTGTCAAGGGTATGTTGCCTAAGACCAAACTTGGAAAATCAATGATTAAAAAATTGTTTTTGTACACTGACAGAACTCACCCTCATGCAGCACAAAAACCAGAAACTTTTAAATTTTAATAAGATATGGAAATGATCAATAGCATCGGAAGAAGAAAATCTTCTACAGCAAGAATCTATGTGACAAAAGGAACGGGTAAAATCACTATCAATGGTAAGGATTTAAAAGACTATTTTCCTATGCCAAGTACACAAGCAGTCATTCTTGACCCTCTCAAAATCGCTGAGTCAGAAGGTATTTATGATATCAAAATCACCGTAGATGGGGGTGGATTCAAGGGGCAATCGGAAGCCATAAGAATGGCGATCGCCAGGACATTGGTAAAAATCAATGAAGACTTCAAAAAGCCTTTGAAAGATAAAAAATATCTTACGAGAGATGCCAGAGAGGTCGAAAGAAAGAAATTTGGTAAACCAAAGGCAAGAAAGAGCTTCCAGTTCTCTAAGCGTTAATTTTTATACCATCATTTTATTTATTTTAAAGTTAAAAATTGTAAACAAATGAATAAGCCGTCATATAATGAAATGTTAGAAGCTGGAGTACACTATGGCCACTTAAAAAGAAAGTGGAATCCTAAGATGCTTCCTTACATTTTCATGGAGAGAAAAGGTATTCACATCATAGACCTCAATAGAACATCTGAATGTCTTGACAGAGCAGCATATGCTATGAAGCAAATGGCAAAGTCAGGTAAAAAAATACTTTTTGTTGCTACTAAAAAGCAGGCAAAAGATATCGTAGCTGTCGCTGCCAGAAGTGCAGAGATGCCCTATGTCACCGAAAGATGGCTGGGCGGTATGATGACCAATTTCTCTACCATCCGTAAGTCTGTCAAAAAAATGAATAGCATCGACAAAATGCTTTCAGATCCTGCCGTGTCTATTACCAAAAAGGAAAGATTGACCCTCACCAGAGAAAAAGATAAGCTAGAGAAAGTACTTGGTGGTGTAGCCAATCTCAACAGACTCCCCAGTGCCGTATTTATGGTGGACATACACCATGAGCACATCGCTCTGGCTGAGGCTAAAAGACTTGGTATGAAGACCATAGCCATGGTAGATACCAACTCTGATCCAAACAAAGTAGATTTTGCGATTCCATCCAATGATGACGCATCCAAGTCTGTAAAATTGATCACTGATTACATCATCAGTGCTATCAAAGAAGGATTGGACGAAAGAAGAGTGGCTAAGCTGGAGACCAAAGAGAATTAATATTATAAATGTAAAATACCATAAAAAAGTAAAAAACATGAGTGAAGTAAATATAACAGCCACGGCAGTCAAAGAGCTCAGAGAGCAGACTGGTGTAGGTATGATGGATTGTAAAAAAGCATTGGTCGAAGCCGAAGGTGATTTTGACAAAGCCATAGAACTCCTTAGACTCAGAGGACAAAAGATGTCTGAAAAAAGAGCAGATAGAGACGCCAAAGAAGGTGTAGTCATCGCTCTAGTATCTGATGACAACAAGCGTGGAGTTGTAGTAAGACTCAGTTGCGAGACGGACTTCGTTTCTAAAAATGAAGACTTTATCTCACTTACCAAGGAGATCACTGCTATCGCACTAAATAAATTTCCTGATACTATAGAAGAGTTGTACGCTGAGCAAATGAATGGTGTATCCCTCCAAAATGTTGTCACTGAACAAGTAGCACGTATCGGCGAAAAGATAGAGATTGCTGATTACCAAAAGATCGAAGCTCCACTGGTAGCATCGTACATACATATGGGCAACAAAGCTGGAGTTTTAGTAGCTCTCAACATGGAGGATGCACAGTATGTCGATGCAGGTAGGGATGTAGCCATGCAAGTGGCAGCTATGAAGCCAGTGGCTTTAGACCAGAATGATGTACCGCAAGATATCATCAATAAAGAAATAGAAATAGGAAAAGAGATCGCACGTGGAGAGGGCAAAGCTGAAGAGATGCTTGAGAAAATCGCTCTTGGTAAGCTCAATAGGTTCTTTAAGGATAATACACTTCTCCATCAAATCTTTGTAAAAGATGGTAAGATCAGTGTGGCTGATTATCTCAAAAGTAAAAACCCTGGTCTGACTGCTATTGGATTTAAACATGTCAAATTAGGATAAAATATTTTATAAAAAAAGCGGTAAACATACCGCTTTTTTTTTGCCTGATTTGTTTTTAAAATTTGATATTTTGTCGATTATTTCTTTTAGACCCGTCAGATAATTTTAATTTTACGCACTGATTTATCAATATTATACCAAAACATGCCTTTAAAATATAAAAGAATCCTCCTCAAGCTTAGTGGAGAGTCATTGATGGGAGAGCAAAAATTTGGGATTTCATCAGATATGCTCAATTATTATGCTCAGCAAATAAAAGAGTTAGTATCACACAAAGCAGAAGTGGCTATTGTGATTGGCGGTGGAAATATCTATAGGGGCTTGAGTGCAGATACCTCAGGGATAGAGAGAGTCACAGGAGATTATATGGGTATGTTGGCCACGTGTATCAATGGGATGGCACTACAAAGTATACTTGAAACCAACGGTGTATATACCAGACTCATCACTGCTATAGAAATGAGACAAATTGCCGAACCCTATATCAGAAGAAGAGCCATCAGGCATCTCGAAAAAGGGCGGGTAGTTATTTTTTCTGCCGGTACAGGTAGTCCTTATTTTACTACAGATTCTGCTGCTGCACTACGTGCCAATGAGATCAATGCAGAGGTCATACTAAAGGGTACCAGAGTCGATGGGATCTATGATAGTGATCCTGAAAAAAATCCTGAAGCTATAAAATATGATACCATTTCATTTTCGAAGGTAATCAGTCTCGGTCTATCTGTGATGGATATGACCGCATTTACACTTTGTCAGGAAAATAATCTGCCGATCATCGTATTTGATATCAATAAGCCAAGTCACCTCACAAAAATAGCATTGGGCGAAAAGATAGGTACATTGGTAGATTAGGCAACTATTCAACTCTTCATCCAATAACACTTATCAAAATATTTTTTAATAGAAGGGTAGAATATTTACTATATTTGTCCTTATAAAAAGTGCTTTAAAAACTTTTTATATTCTTAATAGTGATGGACGACGACTGGAAAAAAAGTGGGCAAAAATTTGTGTACAAGTGGATAGATCCCTTCATTCACTGGTGTATCAGAGTAGGTATTACTCCAAATTTAGTCACTTTCATAGGCATGATGATCAATATATTGGCTGCTGTTATCTTTATATTTGGTGCAGAAAAACTAGCAAGAAATGATCATAGTATAGTGGGTATTGCTTCTGCAGTCATACTCTTTGCCGGTCTTTTTGATATGATAGATGGGAGATTAGCTCGGGTGGGTCAGATGGACTCAAAATATGGTGCTCTATATGATTCGGTACTTGATAGATATAGTGAGATGATCATGTTTTTGGGTATTTGTTATTATCTGGTCAAGCAAGGTTATTTTTTGAGTTCCCTATTTGCTTTTATCGCAATGATAGGATCTATCATGGTCAGCTACACAAGAGCCCGTGCAGAAGGGCTAGGTGTCAAAATGGCTGATGTGGGTTTCATGCAGCGTCCTGAGCGAATATTGCTCGTAGGTGTGAGTGGTATCATCTGTGGATTAATGTCTAGTATTATTGGCTCAGAATTTAAGATAAGGGTAGATTGGTGTCCATTTCCCCTGATCGAAAATATTACCTTTTTTACATTCCCTATATTTATCCTGGCCATATTGTCCAACATCACTGCTGTGAAGAGACTTATTCACGCTGAAAAAATGTTAAAACATCGGTAAAGAATGCCAACTCCCTGTCCAGTCAACGCTGATTTTTTCCCAAATGATAAAAAGCATTATAAAGTTTTAGGGCTTTTCCTATTGTTTTATTTGGTTTGGGTATATTTTTTGGTAGGATGGAGATCTGACCACATATATTTTATGGCATTTATTACTATTATGATGACTGCGCATCGCTGGACACGCACATTTACCTATTTATTTGTATTTTTTATTATATTTTGGATCATATATGATGGGATGCGGGTTTTTCCCAATTATATGGTGAGTGACATCAATATCACACAGCCATATGATATCGAAAAACAAATGTTTGGTATAGACTCCAGTGGTACCATACTCACTCCCAATGAGTATATGCAATCCAACTCACATCAAGTGCTTGATTTCCTGAGCGGGATCTTCTATCTCTCATGGATGCCAGTACCATTGGGTCTGGGAGTATATTTATTCTTTAATAATAAGAAAATGCTCCTGAGATTTAGTGCGGCATTTCTATTTACCAATTTGATCGGTTTTGTGATCTATTACAGTTACCCGGCTGCTCCGCCATGGTATTATGACCAGTACGGAGATCATGAATTATTTAATGTAGTGGGAGACCCGGCCCAATTAAAGAGATTTGACGTTTTGATAGGATATCCATTATTTTCCAATATTTATACAAAAAATTCAAATGTTTTTGCGGCCATACCGTCACTGCATGCAGCATATCCTGTAGTAGCATGGTTTTATGCCTTTAAGAGCAAGTTGAAAATCGCTCATTGGGTGATCCTTATTGATATCGCAGGTATTTGGTTTGCAGCGGTGTATTCCTTTCATCATTATTTTATAGATGTATTGTTGGGATTTTTATGTGCGGTTATCGCAATCTTGATTTTTGAAAAATGGTTGATAAAAACAAAACTATCTATATTTTTTGATCAGTATCTCAAGTTTGTGCAAAGTTAAAAAAAAGGCTATATATTATTATTTCAACTCACTATTGAGAACATAGCAACTAAAATGGGTGTTTATATTCCTTTATAATAGTAATCAATTTTAATTTTTTATATATTTTTACCAATGACAAAGAAAAACAAGATAGAAAAACCAAAAGGAAAATTAGGAATACTACTACCTGGCATGGGTGCTGTAGCTACTACCACTATAGCCGGCGTCTTTGCAGTAAATAAAGGCATCTCTAGTCCTATTGGGTCTCTGACACAAATGGGAAGGATGCGAATCGGAAAAAGAACTGAAAACAAACAACCATTTATCAAGGATGTAATTGCTCTTCAAAATTTAAAAAACGTAGTTTTTGGTGGTTGGGATGTGTATGATGACAATGTATATGAATCGGCTATGCATGCCAAAGTATTGGAGGAGTCTTTGCTAAAAAAACTAAAACCACAATTAGAACAAATCAAGCCTATGAAGGCAGTTTTTGATTCGGAATATGTCAAAAGACTCGACGGAAAACACATCAAAAAGGCTGGGACAAAAATGGAACTTGCCAAGGCTTTGATGAAGGATATTGAAAAGTTTAAGAAAGATAATGACTGTGACAGATTGGTCATGGTATGGTGTGGATCTACTGAGATATACATCCAAGAGTCAGAGGTACACCAAACTTTGGCTTCTCTCGAAAAAGGTCTTGAAGACAACCACAAAGACATACCACCAAGTATGATCTATGCATATGCTGCCATCAAAATGGGCATCCCATATGCCAATGGTGCACCCAATCTATCATGTGATATACCCGCTATGGTGGAGTTGGCCAAGATCACCGGAACGCCTATCATGGGCAAAGATTTCAAAACCGGTCAAACTCTGATGAAAACAGTCATAGCTCCAGGACTTAAGGCTCGTGCGATAGGAATAGAAGGATGGTTTTCGACCAATATATTGGGAAATAGAGATGGAGAAGTATTGGATGATCCGGACAATTTTAAGACCAAAGAAGTGTCAAAATTAGGCGTGCTGGAAGATATACTTGAGCCTGGCCTATATCCTGAACTATATGGCAATCTTTATCATAAAGTGAGAATCAATTACTATCCACCTCGTGGTGACAATAAGGAAGGTTGGGACAACATCGATATACGGGGGTGGCTCAACTACCCTATGCAGATCAAAGTAGATTTCTTGTGCCGAGATTCTATATTGGCAGCCCCTTTGGTATTGGATCTGGCTATATTTTTGGATCTTGCCAAAAGAGCAGGCATGTCAGGCATCCAGGAGTGGTTGTCATTTTACCTAAAATCTCCTCAGGCTCCCAAAGGTGTACATCCTATGCATGACATCTTTAAGCAACTCAACAAACTCGAAAACACCATCAGATTTTTGGCAGGCGAAGAGTTGATCACCAATTTAGGACTGGATTACGAAGCTTAAATATACAGAGCGATACCACCAGCAAGGATGTATCGCTCTATTTTTTTTATATGACCATACCAAAACTTATCGCCACATCCCTAGGCTTAGGCAACCTGCCTGTGGCTCCTGGGACTTTTGGAGCTCTCGGTGGTTTGGTGCTTAGTTTGACATTGATGAGTAGCGGGGTGAGTCATCCGACTTTCACCACCATCCATATCGCATTAATCATACTTTCATATGCAGGAGGTGTATGGTCTTGCCAAAAACTTTCTGCAGCATGGGGCGACGACCCTTCTCGTGTAGTGATAGATGAAACGATGGGGTTTTGGATATCAATATTATTTCTACCTTTACATCTGTATATTTTGATAGCAGGTTTTGTATTGTTTAGGTTTTTTGATATCGTAAAACCATTGGGCATCAAAAAGATTGATGGTATAAAAAGCCCACATGCAGTCATGCTTGATGATGCGCTAGCAGGTATTTATACCAATGTAACACTGCACGTATTGCTCTATTTTATACATAAATCGCCACTGATATGAAGCATATAAGTAGCACTGATGTGGATAACTTATCTTCTGTCAAATCCTATCGACCACCCTTAAAGAAGACATTTATCAAGTCTCAAATCGTCAGTTTGACGGCAACCTCTATCGATTTAGCCATTTCTCTATTACTAAATCACTTTTTGAATGTGTACTATGTGACCGCTACTTCTTTAGGTTCTCTATGTGGTGCGGTGACAAGTTTTTTCTTAGGTCGCAACTGGGCATTTCTCAATAGACATGGAAGGATCAGGCGCCAGGTATTCAGGTTTTTGATCATCAATGTATTCAGCATTTTTGCCAATACTACGGGGGTATTTTTTTTCAAAGAAAGTTTTCAAATTTCTTTTTTTGAAAGCAGAATCATCGTCGCCGTACTCATAGGTGTATTTTTTAATTTTTTGATGAATAGGTATTTTGTTTTTAAATGACTTCATTACACTGGTAAGAGACTGGTGTTTTGAATAATAAAAATACTGCCAAGGATACTCGCGCTGCCTCCATGATGCCCCAAACTTATCATCACCACACAGTTGCTTTGACATCTGCTAATTTTCATCATCATAGTACAGTATATAGTACTTCCTGCCCTCTTCGTCCTGACCTTTCATAATCTTGTTTTTGTCGCCGTGTACATAGATATGAAAATTTTTATCCAACTTGATGATGCTCTTAAATACCCGGGATTGTTTTTTGACAGCATAGTCTGATATCTCGAAGTTGTCACTCATAGATGCAGATCTCGTATTGACATACTCCTCCTTATAGTCCTGAAATGCTTCGACTACTTTGCCATCTTTAAATACTGCGGTCTGATATCCCTCGGCATCAAATTTTTCATTGTGTTTGAAGTATTCAAATGATCGGTTCATCATCGCCGCTTCATCCGTCTTGTCGGTATCGAATTCTTTGTGCATGCGATCACTGATAAAATTTTTGGTGGCCTTGATGTAGTGAGTGGTTTGATGATAATCATCCGCTCTGGCTGCGATCATTAAAAATTCCTCCCTCCAGTATTGTGCTTCTTTGTATCGATTGCTGTGATCTATATTGCAAATCTTAAATCCTTCCTCCCGTTCACTATTGAAAATCAGGCATCCTTTGTCCAGCTTACCTATGTTGGTGCCTGTATCCTGGATGATACTAAACTTTGGGCCGTCTTGCTGAAGTTTGATGAATAAGTCTTTGTTTTCTGACTTAAAAATCCCCACCGCATCGACCATCTCATTATCGACCAGTATATTGCTAAAATACGAAACATACACTTCTCCTGACTTAATATTCGGATGTTTTGATTTTTCATACAGATGCCTTGCAATCTTCACTGACTGCTCGTGCAAGCAGGATGGGTCATCCAATATATTGGACACAAAGTTATATACTGGATTGAGCTCCACCTCGCCCGTGGGAAAAGTAAATCTAAAAAATTCCGGTTCTCTGAAATGATTCAAAAAATATTTTACCAATGTGTCATATAGTGCCTCATCATCTATGCTGAGCAGATCTGAAGAATATCGGATATCTTCTCCCTCGGACTGATTGCCGCAGAAATGGGCGGCTACACCGTCCATCGTGGCTTCTATATAATTGATCATTGGCTATGGAATGTTTCCAAATTTATAAATCCATCATCAATGTCATCGGATCTTCGAGCAGTTCTTTGACCTTTACCAGGAATGTGACCGAAGTACTACCGTCTATGATACGGTGATCATAAGAAAGAGCCAGATACATCATAGGTCTGACCACCACTTGTCCATCGACGACCACAGGTCTGTCTTTGATGGCATGCATACCGAGGATAGCGGATTGTGGCTCGTTGATGATAGGTGTACTGAGCAGAGACCCAAAAGTACCCCCATTGGTGATGGTAAACGTACCTCCCTTCATCTCATCTAAGGTCAATTTGCCCGTACGAGCCTTGTCTGCAAGCTCTTTGATTTTTAGTTCTATATCGTGAAAACCTATGCTCTCTACATTGTGTATAGGGGGTACTACCAATCCTGTTGGGGTAGAAATAGCGATTGATATATCCACATAGTCATGAAAGACTACATCATTGCCATCAATCATAGCATTGACATCAGGCATTTCCATCAGTACTTTAGCACAAGCCTTGGCAAACAGGGACATATAGCCCAATTTGATACCATACTTCGCTACAAATCGTTCTTGATACTTTTTACGAAGCTCGTTGACTGCGGACAAATCTACTTCATTGAAGGTAGTCAACATAGCAGTATTATTTTTGGCTGATACCAGACGGGCTGCTATGGTCTTGCGCATACGGCTCATCTTTTCTACTCTGGTTTGACGAGCACCTGGTGCACTCGTACTAACAGATGTAACTGGAACGATTTTTGGTGCAGGTGCACTGGTTTTACTTTCGACAGCTTTGACAGCATCTTCTTTGGTGATACGCCCATCTTTGCCGGAGCCTGATACTGCTGATGCATCCACATCTCCTTCACGGAGTATTTTGCCTGCTGCAGGAGATGGATGTCCCGTAGCATAAGTTTGTTGTGGGCTTGGAGTTGGGTTGGATATGGTTTCTGATTTTACTCCCGGTGCGGTAGCAGCTGGTGTAGGATCTGCTGATGCAACTACAGAAGTATCGATCCTGGCGACGATTGCACCTATAGCCAAATCATCACCTTCACTGGCCACATAAATCAACTTTCCAGAGGCCTCCGCAGGAAACTCCAGCGTCGCTTTATCAGATTCAAACTCGCATATCGGTTCGTCTATTTTGACAAAATCACCATCTTTTTTAAGCCATTGTGACAGTGTGACCTCAGTGATAGACTCCCCTATCGTAGGTACTTTCATTTCTACCAAACTCATAATCTTATTATTTTGACCCAAAGATATATCAAATATACTGTTTACTAAAAAAGTGAGTACCCAAATCTAAAAATTCTTTAAACTTACCAAATAAAATATTTAGACTGGTTTAAAAAATATCAGTACATCAATCTCGCTTGCTCCAATATACGCTCTACCTCCTTCTTGACGCCAGAGCTCCCGCCACTAAAGTTATTGTTCATAAAGCTAAAGGCCAGTTTTTTGCCTGATGGAGTGACCATATAACCACTTAAATTGTACACATTAGCCAACGTACCCGATTTGGCAAATACATATGGTTGCGCTTGTGTATAAAACATATTTCGCATCGTACCGTTACCGCCATTGTAAGCCAACAAAGACAGCAGCCTTTTTCCTCCTACTTCATTCTCCATTTTTAACAGCAGACCCAATATAGATTGTGGTGTAAACATATTGTACCTCGTAAGACCAGACCCGTCTTTCCAGATCGGTCGATGGCTCAGGTCACTTAGATATCTCGAACTGATTGACTCTATGGCATAGGGAGATGATAAAGTATCACCGCTGATCATGCCTGAAAGTATAAGTAGCTGCTCCGCCAACATATTGTCACTGACCTGCATCATTCGCCTCAATACTGTATCAGTTGCCATTGAATATAGGGTGAGCGCACTGGCTGCAACAGGTATTTTTATAGATTCGATCTTAGTATTCAATGCTTCTTCAAGCAGTCTGTGATTTACTCTGGAGGCATCCTTGTACGGTATTTCCTGATCAAAAGACTTCACTGTGTCCAATCTTGATGGAATGATGAAGATATTGTCATCCAACACTCTTTTTATATTTCTTTGACTGGGGCTGGCATAAGATTTTTGAATGAGTGTCATAGGCGTGATGGTCAATCCTATACTGTCTTTTTTGACTTTCAACACATTGCCATACATGGGCAAATGAGACAACTCCGGCTGATAATAACCATTGTAATCATCCCACATCCATCCTTCACCATAATGATCCAAGCTACTGTGTCCGTCAGATAAAAACATTTTTTTTGTGCTTGCTTTCGACTTTAAAAAATCGATGGTGCCAGACATTGCAAAATATGGATGCAAAAGTGTCGGATCACCAGT
>JBATLS010000554.1:0-3355 GCA_049289435.1 Saprospiraceae bacterium
AATTTAATCCCCATAGCTATGGCTATGAAAATGAAATTTTATATCAATCTGTATTCCAAGCACTTACATATCATTTTAACATACGTTTTTAAATGACTTCATTGGTTAATTCCTCAAAAATCATAAAACCTGATACAACATTGAACAGAATACTCAAAACTGCCATTCATCCAAACATACGCTTATCGGTACATTGTAAAGAGTTGTTGCAATGGGTATCTGAATTGGATATTAATGTTGACTTTTCCCTTATCGTGGCCGATAGCATTACATTGTCAAATGAAATATTGAGCGGCAACATAGATTTGGGTATATACAGATTGGATCAATTACCATTTTTTGACGAAAATCAAAATTTGGTCATTACAGCATTGACAGGGGAACATGGGCAAGGGGAAACACTTGCGATCCGTGCAGATAAATTTGATCCCACCAAGGATTTACGCATCTCACATGGTGCAACCATCTGGACCCAACATAAAAGACAAAGTATTCAGCTGCAACATTTGAACCCCAACATTGAGATAAAAGAATATCTACTGACTGATGATGAGTTTGCCAGAGAGGTTAAAGATCATCATCCCGATGCTTTCATTTACAACCCCTATGTCTCGAGTGAACAGTATAAAAACATAGCAAACTATCGTTTTGTACATTTGCATCCTACAGAAGTCATCGGGTTGCCTGGGCACAATATCATAGCATATGTGACCCAAAAAGACAATATTGAGCTGAGACGGATTTTAAAAACCATACACGTTCAAACTCTTGTTCAAAAAATCAATCTTGAGAGGACGGTGCTGCAACTGGCAGGAAGAGAATTTGGCAATAAAATAGGAGTGTACTGCCATCAAGACAGCTATAACAATTTTCATGTCCATGCTGTCAGATGGGATGACTACAAAAAAGTCAGCACATCTCAGAGTACGACCTCGGGATTGGCCGAAAAAATATGTGAATTATTGTTTTAAATAAATTTATATGTATTTGATTTTTGATTGCTCTGGTATGGCGACATATACCAATTTTAAGGCAAATTTTACAGAAACGGAATCTTGGCCCAGGCTACTCCACATCAGCTGGATATTGTTGGGCGAAGACTACAAATTGGTGACTGATTTTGACTGTATCTCGATACCATCAGGATATGAAATAGATGAAAAGTCCAAAACTAAGGCCCACATCGATGATGAAGACATCAAAAAAAAGAGCACTGATCTTGACGTCATTTTAGACAATTTTTCTGCCAGTGTCGAAAAAGCAGAGTATATCTTTGCCCACAACCTCAATTACAACGAAAACCTATTGGGTGCTGAATACGTGCGTAGAAAAAAGAGCATCAATATGTTTGCAAAAAAAAGATATTGTCTGATGCAGGAAGGCACTTACTTCTGCAAAATCCCAAGTAAAGGGGGCGGGTACAAATACCCAACTTTACCAGAATTGCATGGCACTTGCTTTGGGCAAACATACGGTCCTGCTGGCAACTCGAGGGCAGACGTCATCGCAGCATCCAGATGTTTTATCAAGCTGAAGAAAACCGGCCACCTGGACGATCTTTTTGAAGACTAACGGGACATAGGATCGTTCAGTATCTCAAAGGACTGAACTTCAGTCTGAGTCTTGGCTTTCAGTCGCACCTCATAGATCCCTGCTCCTGCTGTGAGTACTCCATACCTATCGGGAAGTGGGTGACTCATTTGGTCAGTAGTAAGGATACTCGCTGCTTTACGTTGTGACGATGGGGTACCCGCTCTCAGAAACCGCTGATAAGCAAACTTCATATTTTCAGACCCATCAGCGGCGATGAGTTCTTTAAAAGTGTTGATGATGAATTTGCGTTCGCTCTCTGTATATGATTTTGCATCCAATTCCCTATCCCAATAATATATGTTGACGCCCTGATGTACTTTCACTATTTTGATAAATGAATAATTTTCGATCGGGTCTGTGATGGTGATGGTGGCACTATCTATAGAAGGATGATTGATGTAAAAGGTGACTGGCACGGTGATTTTAAGCCCAGCTCTGGCTTTACTCGAAGTATTGGATACATTTTTGGGGTTGTCTCCTGCCCACCAAAAGTGCCCTCTCTGACCACCCCTGCTTGTGTTTTCCCACAATACGGTAGATTTTTGGTCGAATAAGTGCATCTTTTTATTTTGAATATCGGCTGACAATTGTTGCATCGGGCTGATGTCGTCCATGATCCAAATGCCGCGGCCATGGGTGCCTATGATCAGGTCATTTTCGCGCGGATGGATTTTTAAATCATATACAGACACCGTCGGAAGGCCTTGTAGCTTTTCCCATGATAGACCTCGATCCAACGAATACCACACCCCAGTTTCTGTGCCTATAAACAATAGATTTTCGTTGGTTAAATCCTCTCTGATGACACGTACCGTTTCGCCACTCGATATGCCGGCAGTAATCTTACGCCATGATTTTCCAAAATCATCTGTCACAAATACCCAAGTATCAAACTCATCACTTCTATGCCCGTCAAATGTCACATAAGCTCTGCCGGGATGAAAATGAGATGCCTCTACCCTACTGACCCAAATACCCGATGGTACTTCTGGAATGTTAGGCCTTACATTTGTCCAAACTTTACCTCCATCATTAGTGACCTGAACCAAACCATCATCTGTACCCACCCATATCACCGCTTCATGTATCGAAGATACTGATGTAGAATGTATAGTACAGTGGGTTTCAGCACCTGTATTATCAGGAGTGATGCCACCACTCTGACCTTTTTTTGTTTTCATAGGGTCATTGGTAGTCAGATCCGGACTGATGATATGCCAGCTTCGCCCTTCGTTGTTGGATCGGAATAGATGATTGCCAGCGAGGTAAATAGTTTTAGGATCCTTGGGAGACATCACCAATGGTGCTGACCAATTGTACCTCATGGATGGCATAGTCGTAGAATCTACCTTTTTATAGTAAGCTTTGAGATTTAAAATATTACCAGCCGTAGGACTGATGTTCAATAGTTGTCTGGTATCGGGATAGTATCTAAAGTAGTGACCATTTTCCATCCCAGTGAAAGCTATATTGTGATCATAAGGATTGACTGCGGCATCCTGACCATCACCCCAATGCATCTTCCAGTTGTGATCATTGAGTATGCCTCTTGCATCACGCGCAAACGAAGCTGTGGCGTAGGAACCATTGTCCTGAAGGCCGCCATAGGTATAATATGGCTGTTGCATATCATACGTGATGCGATAAAACTGCGAAATAGGCAGGTTATCTATGAGCTGAAAATGAGCCCCATGATCGTGCGTGAGCGAAAACCCCTTGTCTGCTCCTAGATAATATCTGTCTGTATTGGTTGGGTCCAGCC
>JBATLS010000555.1:0-5223 GCA_049289435.1 Saprospiraceae bacterium
CAGGGTTTTAATAGTCATATCAGAATTCCAGACTCCAGTTCAATATAATAGCACCTGTCTGCCTATGGCATGGCCTGTCTGCTTACGGCATGGCGTATAATGGACTTGCAATCTCTGATTGCAAGCATATCAATATATTGCATCCAAAGAATGCAATGCCTCCCGAATAAAATCATTTTGGAAAAGGAGCGCAAAATTGATTTTGTCTTTAGAAATGTCTGCACCAATAGTGAATTTTAACATGCTAAAATGGTTTTAAAAGTTAAGAAATAAGAAATTGATAGTTGAGTAAAAAGTTGGAGGACGATTACCTTGTAATGGGTTTTACCCTTTTTTTCCTATCTTTCATTTTAACCTCTTTGAAGCAAAGTGTGGATTAAAACGGGATCTAAATTTTTAATTTGATGGTAATGTAATTTGCCACACTTTGTCTCAACTTATCCACAAATTTAACATTTTTCACCCCCCCCATTGTAATACATAATAATAAATGTATTGTGAATAATTTATATGTAATGCAAATCTAAAGGATAGATATCGTCCCGCTAGTTATCGGGATAGCCTAAAACTTCCGTATTTTGACTAGAGTCAACACATTTTTTCATTAATAGGCCCATAGACTAAAGTCTGTGGCAATTGATTTGAGTATATAGAAGTCCGTCAGGAAGTAGGTTTATTTAAGAGAATTCTTAAAAAACTATGTTTTTTCTTGTAAAAATGTAATTTAACATAGTAGAATTTGTCCTTTTGCGTTAATCAATATGTAGTTTTGCCGTTTTTAACATATTTTCCATTTGAATTATCATTCTATATACATCCGTGGCTTTGGGATTTTTCTGATGCTATTTTGCTGCTTCATATGGTTGCCTGGTCAAAAAGGAAGTCAGATTTCTATCCATAGTGAAAACAATCAAGTCATTGACGCAAGAAATATCCCTGCCACACGGTATCTCAATGGGGACGTAGAGGTTTTTCATTCCAATACCTATATGTACTGTGATACGGCAGTATTGCGAGGTGCCAGTCTGAAAATGTATTTTAATGTTGTACTGCTTCAAAACGACACCATCAAAATTTTTGCGGACTCACTACATTATGATGGGGACTCCCTGGTTGCCTATCTATATGGAAACATCATCCTCGAAAACGGTCCCACCAAAAAGCTTTATACGACTTATCTGAAGTACGATGTCAATAATAAAATAGGGTATTATACCCAAAATGCCCGATTGGTAGATCAAACTTCTACACTCATCAGCAAGCGAGGTCGGTATTTACTGAACGAAAAGACCGCATATTTTTACCAAAATGTCAAGGTCACAGGCGACGATTTTGTGTTGACTGGGGACTCTTTATCATACAACACCATCACCCAAGAGACCAAATTTCTAGCTCCTATACGAATCATCAGCGATACCAGCGAGATATATAGTGAGCGAGGTTGGTTTGACCTGGATGACAAAAAGGGAGATTTCATAGGCAATGCGCAGTACAAGGAGGGAACTACAACCGCCAAAGCAGACACTATCAATTATGATGGATTGTTGGATCTGGTGACCCTAAAAAGTGATACTTTGCTTAGCGAATATATATCAGAAAAGGATACTGCTTATGCCAAAGTAATCGCTTATGATAAGAAAAATGAAATCTTCAAATTGATAAAAGATGCGTGGTATCGTGGTGAAAAAAATGAAGTCAAAGGAGATAAAGTATTTTATAATAAAAAGACGGAAAAATTTAATGTTTCAGGTAGATCTCAAGTGAGTGACCCGCCCACCATTATTGTAGCGGATACGCTGGATTATGACAAAGCGATCAAATATGGTAAGGCGGATGGCCATGTGATTTGGCGAGATACAGCCGCAAAAACAGCCATCATTGCTGATCACGTACTTTATCAGGGAGAATCCAACTTTATGGTAGCAACCAATGATACAGGTCGCCCTATGTTTACCACAGAGATTGATGGAGATACTCTTTTTCTGAAAGCAGATACACTCAAATCATTCAGAACCATTGCTGAGCGATGGATGGTGCCGGATAAAAATGCCGCTAGAAGAGCTGCCAAAGAACAGCAAGATGAATCTAAAGCTCCAAAAGGAGAGAAACCAATGTTAACAGATCTAACAATACCAAAAGATACTGCAGAATTCGTCACATTGTTAGACAGTACTTTATTTTCATCAGATACATCACTGACTATATCCAGAGGAGATTCTATATTTACAGGTATCATAGACACGATCGATTATTTCGTAGGATACCCCAATGTCAGGATGTACAAGTCAGACATGCAGGCCGTATGTGATTCATTGGTATTCAATCAAAAGGATTCCATATTTACACTGCATAGATTGCCCTTTGTATGGTCGGATTCATCACAGATATCTGGAGATACAATTGATATCTTGTTGGCTTCCAAGTCCATAGATAGAATGTTGGTCAGGTCAGGTGCGACTATTCTGAGTACGGAAGACCTTTTGTTTTTTGATCAGATAGAAGGCCGCTTTGTGGAAGCATACTTTAGAGATAGCAAAATATATCGCATGGATGTCAATGGCAATGCCAATATTGTATATTATATGAAGGATAAAGAGAAAGCATACATTGGCATCAATACAACAGAAGCCAGTAGCATGTCTTTTTTATTGGACGACAATAAAATTACCGATATACGCAATTTTGTAGAGCCCAAATCCAAGATAATTCCCATGAAAAAAGCTGATCATGAAGCACTCAAGGTCAAAGGATTTCTATGGAATGCCGACCATAGACCTGCAAATCAATATGACCTGGATATAAATAAGTGATCGTTGGATTTAAGAGCTATTATTCATTCCTCTGATTCCCTCTTTTCCATCGCTGATGTGACCACAGCCAATATTCCGGTTTATTATTAATTTCTTCCTCCAATATACTGCTATACTTTTCTGTGATTTCTCCATCCAACGTCCTATTTGGAGCATCTGCAATCATTTCAATGGATAGTGTGTAATACTTCTTGTTGATATCAGACGGTTGTTGTTTGAGATACACGACTGGATAATTATATTTTTTTGCCAGTTTTTCTGCTCCGGTTAGCCATGGTGTATCTTGTCCAAGAAAGGTATTCCAATATACCCCATTCATATTCAGTGGAGTCTGATCTCCTATAAATATGTATAAAATATTTTCATTACTAAATTTGGTCATGATACGGATGGTTTGCTCTATGGGATAGAGTATCAATCCGTGCCGGGATCTGATTTTTTTCATGATATCCTCTATCTCCGGCGATGATATGGGCTTATAGAATGCCACCACTTTTTGATGTACTAAAGCAGGAAAAAGTACCATATTCATCTCCCAATTTCCATAGTGTGAAGCCGTGATGATGGTGCTGATTTGATTCCCAAAATATTCATTCCATTTTTTACCGTCTTCAAATTCAATTTTTTGCCGTATCTTTTCCAAAGGCCAGGCAGCAGTAAACAGACTTTCTTTGATGTAATCAGTGAGGACACGGTAGTATTTGATATGAATGTCTTTGATCGCCTTTGGAGATAAATTTTGACCAAAACTATTAGTCAGGTTTTGTCGGATGACATCATATCTGTATCGCCAGATATATCTTAGTACAAATGGTAAAGCATTCAATTTTAATGCCACCACCCAAGGCAGATATCTAATGATCAATTTACTAATATACAGGATAATATGTATAATATAATATTTCAATATGTTAAAAATATTTGATTTGGTTTTACGACGCACTTGCCCAATGGTGTCAATGCATTGATCAGGTGAATTTGATCAAATGTCATCAGTTCATCCCTATGTATGTCGATTGGTGAAATCTTTCCTTTTCGTATTAAAAATTCTCTCATTACTCCGCTCAATAAAGGACTTTTGGGGGTGAAATAATGATTATTTTTAACGCAAACGATGTTATAATAATATGCATCCGTCAAGTACCCGTCCCTAGTAATGATGATTTCGTCACACCTTCCTTTTTGAGCGTACAAATCATCCAATGGCTTTCTATCCACGAGCTTATCTGGATAAAAAATATCATGCCCTTCTATGACTTTGATGGATTGTATCCTTCGCAAACTATATGACTGAAAACTCACTTCTTGTATTTTTTGATCATACAATACTCTGCATTTTACCAACCCGTTTCTAAATCCTTCGGGTATCTCTATATATCGTCTGAGTCCGATGGGCTCTATTAGTCCAAAAAGTCTGCCCCGGGAAGCATTGATCCTTTCTTCATGCAACGGAAGATTATATATTCTGCCATTCAGTATTTTAATGCTTTCTACCAGTAGGGACATATACTTTGTCTATCATTTCTTTGTATTCAGCAGCACAATCGCTCATGGCTGTGATACCGCATCCACTTCGGTATTGCATATTGCTATCTGTATCTTGCTCTATATACCTGATCATGACCGCCGAATCAACATTTTTACCATCAAAGATACCAAAAACACCCGTATAGTATCCCCTTTTCCCCTCTTCATTACTTTTGATGATTTCTAAAGTTTTCTTCTTGGGGGCACCAGAGATGCTACCCGCAGGCAGCAGAGCACAAAATATATATCCCAGATTGTTTGGGTAGGCAGTGGATATATCACCTACTATCTCACTACTCACTTGCAGTAGTGACGAATGATATGTATTTATTTGGTCTATATATCTGAATCTTTTGACTTTCACATTTGTGGCCACTTGACTGAGGTCGTTCCGCAGTAAATCTACTATGGTGTGATGTTCTGCCATCTCTTTGGGATCATGGAGTATGATGTCTCTTGCACCGGAAATTTTTGCATTTATAGTGCCTTTCATAGGATAGGTATAGATATGTCCATCTTTGATCCTGATGAATGTTTCCGGCGACGATACTATGAATTGATCGTCATAATACAGCTTATATTTGGCCACAGATATCTTAAATAACTCGCTCAGTGTATAGTTTGTCTCAATCGGAGTAGCAAATGTAAGATTCAGCAAAAATGAGTTGCCATACTGAAGCTCTGCTTTCACATTTTCAAAAGCTGATTGATATTTTTCATAGCAAATAGGGAACTTTTCGAAAGTCAAAGGTTTGCTGTAACTTTTGCCAGAAGTATAATTTTTGATTTTATCAAACTTGTACAATATAAAATCAGGTAATTCTCTAAGAGTATGTATGATTGGTTTTTGTAATTCGTAGTCAAGAATGAACAAAAATGGAATACG
>JBATLS010000556.1:0-4808 GCA_049289435.1 Saprospiraceae bacterium
CAAATTTAATTTTAGACAAGGTATATTTTGCAGTCGTAACTGGTAGTTACAACGAAAAATATAACGCAGTATAAAATGAAATTTGCCGCTTGTAGACAAATGATGGAATTTTAAACATACTCTTAAAGAATAAATAAAGATTGATCATCTAATAAATAAGCTTAAAAATGGCACATCCTAAGAGTAGGGTTTCAAAATCCCGCAAAAACAAAAGAAGAACACACCACAAAGCGGTCATGCCACAATTGGCCATTTGTAAAACCACTGGCGAACCCCACATGATGCACAGAGCATATTGGAATGAAGGTAGCATGTACTACAAAGGTCAAATGGTCATCCAAGCAAAAGAAGAAGAAATCATAGAATAATAAAATCATTGCCTCTTTTATTGGTAAGTTTTTATTTTGTGAATAAAGTAATTTTTTTTCGAAGAGTTGGTATTTTAATTGTCACATTTCCAATGAATTAAAATCAATATTGTTCGCAATCTAATTTCTTTAGACTATGTACCTATTTAGATACTACCCTTTTCTATCCAAAATTTTATACATTTGGGGATTGAAATTTTAGATTTAAATTGTTTTTTTATTAACACCTTTCATCATGAAACGTATCATCAACTCCCTCCTAGCACCATCTCCAGTAGGCCCATACAATCACTCCGTAATGGTGGGCAATACCCTGTACATCTCAGGTCAAATCGCTCTGAACGCTGCTGATGGCCAACTCATCATGGATACCATCGAGCATGAGACCCATCAGGTCATGAAAAACCTAGGCTTCATACTCAAGGAAGCTGGTATGGGCTTTGATGATGTAGTGAAATGTTCGGTATTTGTATCAGACATGGAGCTCTATGGTAGAATCAATGCTGTGTATGCTAGTTATTTTGACGAAGAGACAGCACCAGCCCGTGAGCTAGTACAAGTAGCCAACCTACCTAAATATGTCAATGTAGAAATCAGTTGTATAGCTGCAAAATAGGAAGTTGGACATTCGCAAATTTGTACCTAGTCTTACCACTCTACCACATCTCGGACTATAAAAAAGCCTTCCTCACCCTGTGACTGATAGAGAGGCATCAATATCCTTCCATCCATTGGGCAAAGTACGTCATTGCCATCGTATCTTGCTAAAAGTTCATTTCGTTTGACTTTTTGAAAATTTTTATATCCAGGCTTCATTTGCCATAACTTATTATCTTCAATTTTGAATTTATACACCACTTCTACGACTTCCGGCAACTTTTTTATGTATTCCTTTAGAATATAATCATGATGATTTTCTACTTCTTGCGGATCGATGACGCCTATGGCTCTTATAAAATTTATGATGGCGGCAACACATCTATCTATCGATTGTAAATCATCATGGTGACCACTTTCAAACCCAATAGAAATACATGGAATTCCAATATTCTCCTTTGTGAAGTAATGTAATGTCGTACCTGATATATCTTTGAGCAGCCCCAATACTACAGGTGCATGCATTTCATATGCTGTGTTGATGCTCTCCTTTTTGGCCGTAGTTATGCTGAAGATACCACCATCAGATGACGTAGTATGCAGATCCAACAAGTATAATTTGCTGGGTTGCAGGCGATTTACTTCCAGATGAACCATTTCCAACAATTCTCTCATTTCCAAATCTTCATTCTTGAGCATGAGCTTATCGGTATTCATGATCTGACCAATGTGCTCTGGCACCCAACATCTGTTCATGTCCTTTTCAATAAATCTTTTACTTTGGCTATAAGCATTGACATTGCCCAATAAACCTATGACTTCCCCTTTATAAACAAAGTCAGGGTTGGTATTTGATTTTTCGTTTAAATCTTTAAAAAACAACTGTAGTGCTCTTACCCCGGCAGATTCATTGCCATGGATTCCGGCTGTTATGACCAGCAAAGGTCCGTCCAAGTTGCCTTTATACTTGCCTATGATCCTGTTCATACATTTTCTGATGATAAAAAACTTTTCAAAATACAATAATTAGTGTGACAATTGGGAAATATTTTAATGTAGCTTTTCTATATATTTTCGGTATAGATTTTTAGGTATAATATAATCTAAGTCCATTAGTTAAATTATAATGATACCGCATTGGCACAAGACATAATGAAAAATGAATTTCAGAACTTTAGACTTCGTTTCACCAAAATAAAGCCTGTCTGCCTATGGCATGGCAAATAATGCTTCAACAATATTACTTTATTAAAAAACTTTTTAAAAATAAATGGCTTGTGATAAATTGAAAATCCAATATATCAAAAAAAAGCTCCCAAGTAGTACACCTGAGAGCCTTATTTTTTTAGATACTATGATCTTTCTGTATGACTACTCTATCAGGATCATCCTACCGGTGATCACTTCTTCGCCATAGCGCAATTCATACACATATACCCCGGGTTGACCGATATCATTCTTGGTCACTTGGATGGTATTGCTTCCAGCTCTATAGCTATCTACTGTATTGACCAACTTTCTGCCGGTATAGTCCATAACTTTGAATGACACTCTGCCGTCTGAAGGCAACTCAAAAGAGATACTCGTCGCTATATTCCAAGGATTTGGAGTGATGTTATTTAGTGTAAATGCTTTGACAACTTTATTTCTCCAGTGTATGCTCAATCCCTTCGTCTCCATGCCTTCTGTATAGACCTCTGCCGACACATTGCTACCCAGAGATAACATCTCACTCAATCTGCCTGACTTCAGCACTTCTACCTCAATCATATAAAGTACTTCATTGCTCTTGACAGTACTGCCAGATGCGGACACATGACTCATGGACAACTGATCTATAGAGCCAATGATGAACTCCTGAGCACCAATCTTCAACGCACCCTCTTGAATATCTCGTATGATCAATCCATTGGTCTGCCACTGAGTTTGCAAACCATATACCATCGATGTAGTCTCTGCTACTACTGGAACAGTGATGATCTGCCCTCTCGACACATGCTCATCATCTATGGCTATGCTATACTTCGACCTGTTTTCGATCGAGTTGTCACTGGCATTAGTGCCTTTGGCACTGCCATTGACATCCCCTATCTTCATTCCTTTGAAATTTACAGCCATATTTTTGTCCAGACCATTGATAAGGTACTTTTCAGCATATGGAGTCAACCACGGATCCAGATTGTTCACAAATTTGTACTCTGAGTCTATAAATCTCCAACTCGTATTATTAGTAAAACCAGGGATCAAGCCCAATACTAGCTTGCGCATTTCAGTCAGGTCGGCAGCTGTGATGCTACCATTATTGTTGACATCTGCGGCAATCAATTGGTAAGGATTAATAAATTTCTCCAATCCCAATACATGGCGTTGTATCATCACTATATCCAGTGTGCTCACTCCATTGAGATCATCGCCACTTTTGCTGGGGATCACCTCATAGTTGCCTCCTGTGGACATCTGTGCAAAACTATATTTACCTGTCTTGTCCGTCAATGCAGGAGTCAATTCAGATCCTTTCATTTCTATCTTGACACCCTCTATCACTTCTCCACTTTCTTTTGTGGTAAGACCAGATACATTGACTTTGCCAGCTGGTGGTTGTAAACATAGACCGCCACTGGTGATATCTATAAATGTCTTACAAAATGACTGATTGCCCTTTGTATCAGTGACCCACAGCTCGATAGGCTGCCTGCCTACGTGTGAGCAATCAAAAGTGATCAGAGTACTATCTACTTTACTGGAAAAACTCAATCTGATATCATATCCACATGGGTGACTGCTCTTATTGTCAAACAAGGTAGGATTGAGCATCACCATCGGAACACCATTCATAAGTACCAGAGGTGCGGACAAGCCCTCCATACACACTGCTATAGGTGCTTTGCGAGACAACAATTCAAAATTGTATTGTCCTCTCGTAACATTGCCACATCTGTCCTCAGCCACAAAATGAATCGTATATACTCCTATCGCAAAACTATCTACCACGGTAAATATATTGGTCGTGTCATTGCCAACTCCTACACCTTGCTTGATCGTGTCAAGCTTGCTGGTTATGGTGTTCAAATGCGTGATTGCGTAGCTCCATCGCATGTCCTTGGATGGTGTACAATCCAGAGCCATGGCCGTGAGGCTTAGCTTCGCTTTCTTACAATCCAGAGTTTCGAAGATCACTGGGGATGTTGGCAAGATGAGTTCAGGAGCATTTTTGTCCATCACTTTGATTTCTTGCTCATACTTCCATGTCCTTGGCAAATTATTGGCATCCTTTTGACACCAATCTATGATCGACCACGTCCTGATGATCTTGAAGCAGGCTCCATTGGTCGTAAAAGGATATAATTCATCTTTATAATTCATACCTACCAAATCGCATTTATCCTCGACAATCTTCGGACGACCTGTCACTGATGTATCAAGTCCCAAAACGCTGCATTGTGCCGTAGCCGTATAGTCCAAAGGCCAAATCACATCATCAGTTGCGTCAAGAGGATTGGCATCGTTGATGTAAAATGGTTTTTCATTTATAAAAGTGATTTTTTGGACACAGGTATTTCCTCCTGGCACAGATGTAGTACGCATCACTGGCCCTATACCGCACTGAGTTCTACCGTCCACAATCACATCACTTAGTGGATTATTGGCAGGACAATTGTCTATAGGTGCTATGACTCCAAAGTATGCTCCAGGATTGGATGGATCAAATACAAAATTGCAGTCTCTGATCGTGATATCTGGTTGACAAGTGATGCTCGGTACTACTTTATCCTGCACTTGTACACTTACCATACATATATTGGTATTGCCACCCTCATCTGTCACACGCAATTGCACCATACG
>JBATLS010000557.1:0-2143 GCA_049289435.1 Saprospiraceae bacterium
GCCCAGAATCCTTCTGGATCTTCGATGCTCTTTTTGTAAGCTGCGTGGTACTCCTCTATCGTTTTTATTTGCAATGTCATGATGTGGCTTTAATGTTTGACACAAATATAAAAAAGTTTATCATAATGCTTCCATTGACATGACACTGCGTGTGTAACTTATTGCACTTTCTATGCTCTATTTCGCCCAAAGTATTGGTAGGATCTTTTGGGGGCAATAGGTGGGTCTTCCCTTTTGGAGTAAAGTTAATCACTTTTTTAAATGTTTCTCAGCATTCAACATAATAGCCCAACAGTTTTTGCTATAAAATGGTACATTTGTGACGCCAGATTCATTCACAAAAAAGCTGTCCATGGGTACAAAAATTTATTTTGCTTCTGATTTTCACCTTGGGGTAGATGCATTGCTCACGAGTGTAGAGCGAGAAAAAAAAATTTGCCGATGGTTGGACCAAATAGCAGATGACATCAAGGAGTTATATCTGGTAGGCGATGTGTTCGACCACTGGTTTGAGTATAAGCGAGTCATCCCCAAGGGTTTCTCCAGATTATTGGGCAAGTTGGCAGAGCTCAGAGATAGCAGTGTCCCGATCTATTTTTTTACAGGAAATCATGATATGTGGATGTTTCGATATCTGGAGGACGAATTTGGGATTCCTATATACAGATCTGCGGTAGAAAGAACATTTGACGGCAAAAAATTTCTCATAGGTCATGGCGATGGATTGGGTCCCGGGGATCATGGGTATAAACTCATAAAGAGCATATTTGACAACAGGATTTGCCAAAAAGCTTACTCTATGATCCACCCGGATATTGGACTCAAACTGATGAAATATTTTAGCGCCAAAAGTCGTTTAATCACTAATGACAACGAAAAATTATTTTGCCCAGAGCAAGAATGGTTGGTACAATTTGCCCAACAACATCACATAAATAGCGATATTGATTTTTATATTTTTGGACATCGGCATCTTCCTATAAATTATTTGTTGGGTGATCAGAAGGCCAGATATATCAATCTGGGCGAGTGGATGTATGCTTGTTCCTATGGGGTGTGGGATGGACAGAAAATGGAGATAAAATTTTACCAAAGTGACTTTGATCGAATTTATGGCACATAGTTTGGAGTCTCTTATTATAAATATTGAATTATGGGTAAATATATATTTAGAAATTGCGTAATATGCTTTGTACTTTTATTCAGTATATTGTCGTGTAGTACAAAAAAAAATATCGAACAAGCATCCACCAGTACGACACAATCTTATCAGATAGTGATCAAACCATTGCTTGCAGAAGTAGATAATCTGGGACGGTTATATATAGTAGATCAACATAGTAAAATAATAAATTACAAACCTGATCTAACGGAGCAATATAGGTATGCCAATACAAAAAGCGGATTTATATCATCGATGGACGTGACAAATCCGCTGCGCATAGTCGTGTTTTATAATGATTTTAACCATATCAAAGTCTTGGACAATACGCTGTCGATCATCACAGAACTCAACCTTAGTGACAAGTATGCTGACGTATCCGCTTGTGGAGTGACCAATGATGGCAACCTTTGGATTTTTGATCCAGTCCAGTTTAAACTCATCAAGATCAATGACAATGGGGTCAAAATACTAGAATCATCCAATGTAAATGACTTTGGTATGGCTGGAGTCAAGATATCTTTGATACGTGAGAAGGGCAATTATGTAGTATTGTGTGACAAAGAAAAAGGGTTTTATATTTTTGATAATTTAGGTCAGTACCAATTTCACTTTGAAGCCAATGATATCAGATCTTTTCAATTTGACGGCAGGAACATTTATTATTTTACCCAGTTTGGCCTAAAAAGTTATTCCATAAATTTTAAAGAAAGGATGATCATGAACTCTAACACAATACATGGCCTTCAGGGACTGTTGTATGTTTTGTACAATGCAGGAGATCAATATGATATTTTTCAGAATGGAGTCAATTACCATAAGAAAGCGAAGGAATGAAGTACGAAATACGAAGTACGAAATACGAAGTACGAAGTACGAAATACGAAATACGAATTGCGAAGTACAACAAATAAACAAATAAACAAATAAACAAATAAACAAAGAAACAAATAAACAAATAAACAAATAAACAAATAAACA
>JBATLS010000558.1:0-3200 GCA_049289435.1 Saprospiraceae bacterium
ACTTTCGGCAAAATAATGCTTACGATCATATTGTTCATCATCATGTTGATCTGGATATACAACAAAAATGGACATTTTGTACCTGTCCAGTAACTGATATTTCTAATCTTTTATTTTTCTGTAGGCAACATCATCGCATGTACAAAAATAAAAAAGTAGTCGTAGTATTGCCTGCGTATAATGCAGCACTTACTCTCAAGAAAACATACGACGAAATACCCTTTGACATCGTCGATGAAGTCGTCCTCTGTGATGATGCATCCAAAGACAACACCATAGAAGTCGCCAGATCGCTAGGTATCAAACACATCATATCGCACGAAAAAAACAAGGGATATGGCGGCAATCAAAAAACACTTTACAATAAGGCACTGGCCCTCGGAGGGGATATCGTCATCATGTTGCACCCGGATTACCAATATACTCCCCTGCTCATACCATCGATGGTCAATATCATAGGTGATGAGCTATATCCCGTAGTGCTAGGCTCCAGAATACTCGGCAAAGGAGCACTCCGAGGAGGTATGCCATTGTACAAGTATATTGCCAATAGATTTTTGACACTCACCCAAAACCTATTGATCAATTACAAGCTATCAGAATATCACACTGGATATCGCGCCTTTAGCAAACAAGTTCTACAATCCATCCATTTCAACAATAACTCGGACGACTTCATCTTTGACAATCAGATGCTGTCGCAGATCATCTATAAGGGCTATGATATCGCAGAAGTGACCTGTCCAACCAAATATTTTGAAGAAGCTTCTTCCATCAATTTTAGCAGAAGCACCAAGTATGGACTGGGTGTACTAGGTGTGTCGATCAATCATCTGAGATGCAAGTTGGGTTTGGGGCGCTCGTCCCTCTACTAATGTGAAAAACATGGCTAATCGTGCCATCTCTCCTTGCGAATATTCTTGTATTTTATCCAGTAAGATGAACATCATCAGGTGTATTGATTAATATCATCAAGCTGCCATATTAAGTTTTGTATTTTCGCTTTCAACATCATAAAAAGGATTGTCCATGCATATAGAAGCCAATGATATACACATCCAGGAAAAATTTAGTCATCTTCAGGATAGCTTCATCCATCAATATGCATCTATCTTTGGCAACCATACGTCTCCAAGATGCGTCATAGTCATACCCAGTCTGACCCTAGATCAACAGATTCTATCAAAGATAAAAGGTCATTTTTATTATGAGGAGCGCATGTTATGTATGCTCATGCTGCTCAAAATGCCTGAAACATACCTCACTTTTGTGACAAGTATCCCAATATCATCACAAATCATAGATTATTACCTCCATATGTTGCCAGGAGTATCTCTGGAAGATGCCCGAAGAAGACTCACGCTTTTGAGCTGCTACGATGCCGGCAATATCTCACTGACAGAGAAAGTGCTCAAAAGACCTCGTATTGTTGAAAGGATTAAAAGTAGTATTCCTGACAATTATCCTACTCACCTTACTTTCTTCAATGTGACAGAACTGGAGCGATCTTTGGCTGTCAAATTGGAAGTACCGATATATGGTTGTGATCCTGAGCTCAATTACCTGGGTACAAAGACGGGCTCCCGCAGCATATTTCACGAGTGCAGTGTTTTGACCCCATATGGATATGAAGGTCTCAAAACAGAAGACGACATCATACAGGCATTGGTGGATATAAAAAAAACTAAACCTGATATCCAGAAAGCAGTCATCAAGATGAATGACGGATTCTCTGGCGACGGCAATGCCATATTTTACTTTCATAGCTCTCCAGAAGACCACAAGCAACTATACAGTTGGATCAAAAATAATATTGCCGCCAGTACAAAAATCGTCGCTGCAAAACTGAAGTATACAAAATTTATCGCCAAGTTTGAAAGCATGGGCGGTATCGTCGAGGAGTTCATTTCTGGAGACCACATTACTTCGCCGTCTGTCCAATGCCGTATCAATCCACTCGGAGAAACATGCATTATTTCTACCCATGACCAATTGTTGGGAGGCGAAAGCGGACAAGTATTTTTGGGAGCCACCTTTCCCGCATCATCAGCATATGCAGTGGAACTGGCCTCAATAAGTCATAGGCTATCTGACAGAATGGGACAACTGGGCGTAAGGGGAAGGTTTGGAATCGACTTTATGTCCACTTACATAAAAGATGCATGGGTACACTATGCCATAGAAATCAACCTTAGAAAAGGGGGAACCACTCATCCATACATCATGCTCCAGTTCCTCACCAATGGCGAATATATACCCGAAGAGGGAAGATTCAAACTGGAAGATGGATCAGAGAGATTTTATTTTGCCACCGACAATCTCGAAAATGTTAAGTATAAAGGTCTCACGCCCATGGATTTGCTGGAGATAACACTACAACATAATCTCCACTATGATCATGGGAAACAGGAAGGGGTCATGTTTCATCTGATCAGTGCACTATCACAGTTTGGTAAGATCGGGCTGGTGAGTATAGGGAGAACTATGGAAGATGCAATGTCCTATTATGACAGTGTAGTGAAAATTTTGGATAATGAGACAAATTATACGGAATAAACGACCTACTTATATTTTTCAACTCAGTTTTCAAAAAAAACCTATGAAGGGATAAACAAATATATAACAATAAATTACAAAATTCATCTAAAATAAATTTAGGCTTTATAAAAGTAGTATTTCTATATTATAATTTGTTCCAATTATTTTTTTGGGTCATTATTTGGTAGTTTCCAAATATATCTTACTTTTGTAACCATTGTATAAGGTTTTATAATTTGGTTATGGAAGAATATATATCTTTGTCAGAAACAGCAGAAATACTTGGCAAAAACAAAGAAACTCTGAGACGTTGGGATCGAGAAGGTAAGCTCTCAGCTGTCCGCGAACCAATGAGTAATTATCGTGTCTTTAGGAAAGCGGAAGTTTTATCACTTTTCAGCGAATTTATTCAACATGATGTTCAGGAGGCTTTTTCCAACATTGAAGTACCTGACCATGAATATTGTGTTTTAGAATTGTTTGCAGGAGCAGGAGGTTTAGCCATCGGCATGGAAAAAGCTGGGTTAAAATGTATAGCCCTCAATGAAATAGATAAGTATGCCTGTGAAACATTAAGAAAAAATCGTCCAAATTGGAAAGTTTTGGAAGGGGATATTAAAAATTTTAACTTTTCTGAATATTACAATAAAGTTGATATAGTT
>JBATLS010000559.1:0-4356 GCA_049289435.1 Saprospiraceae bacterium
CAGGAATCCTGTACAAAATATCCAAAAAAGGGATGATATTCAAAACTTACGAAGGTCAACTCCAGTTGGCTGGGGTTTCTATCATGAATAAAGAGAGTTCCTTTGAGTTTTCTGTAAAAAATGAAAATATTTACTCCACCATGCAAAATATGGAAGGTAAAAACGTTCGTCTTCATTACAAAGAATTGATAGATGCTTTCCCGTGGCAGGGAGATACAGACTATATTGTATTCAAAGTGGAAGAGATCAAATAATGTCTCCTTCTATTTCTGATCAAACATATTGCTCCACCCGTCTTGCATACGAGATAATTCTTCGTTGATCCATTGATGAGATTTGGCATGAAGTACTTCGCCATTTTCATCTGTGATGGCGGGTCCAAAAGTCAGTTTTACTTCGGTTTTCCATTTGCTAAACTGATAAAAATATTGTGGAAGAAATTTTTCAAGAATCCAAAGATCTCTAGAAGATTTAAATTCCATGGCCACAGGTACGACTTGGATACCATTTGCAGCGGCTTCCTTAAATGTACCTTTTTTAAATGGGAGTGTTCCTCTTTCTTTTCCCACAGTACCTTCCGGATATACCAAGATGTTGAATCCGTCTTGGATTACAGTGATCATCATATTTCGGGTGTCATTTCTCGAGTGTTGATCATTTCTATTGATCCAAATTACTCCTGTCAATTCTGCTCCTTTATTGATGATGGGATAATTCATGACTTCAGCTTTGGCAATGACAAAGGCTTTGACATACCGGCAAAGTACGATGGGATCAGCAAAGGATCTGTGATTGCATACATATAGTGCGGGTCTATCTATGGGTTGCCCAGTGACGATGACTTTGATATTGAGTATAGGAATACACCAAAACTTTAGGTAGTGTTTACGCAGGTTGAGTGCTCTTGCTCTGGAGTGAGGTATGATGATGCATGACAAACCGTACATGAGCATATAAACTGCCATGCCTCCGAAAACGAGAAGAGCACGTATGGCAGCTACTAAATATAAGATTATTTTCAAAATGTTGGATGATGGGATGATGAGACTTTAGTAAACCAAATCAAAGATATGTATATTTGATGAGTGGAGCATAAATAGTAGGTGCGTTTCAGGATGTCAGCACCTTCATTAGACCAGCTTTCAGCAATTGCATTTCTTCGAGGGTGCCCGTGCTTACCCTACACCAATCATTGAATGGGGGGAAAGGCCTACCTACCATGATTTTTTCAGCGAGCATTTTTTCTCTAAATTTGGTGATATCCATACCGGACTTGAAAAATATAAAATTGCCATGACTGTCAGTATAAGTCAGACCAAGTTGATCCAAGGTATTGGTGATGATGGATTTGGATTCTTTATTTTTTTGAACACTGTCGTCATAAAAAGCCTTTTCGTCCATGGCGGCTTCTGCAGCTGCAAGACCAAGCATATTGGGGTTGTCCACTTGAAATCTGTCAATACGAGCGATGATATCAGGTCTGGCGATCAGATAGCCTATCCTCACTCCTGCCAATCCATATACTTTGGAAAAAGTCTTGGCGACGATGACATTGAGATTTTGCTTGACTAGTGACACCATAGAAGGGTAGTTGGGGATGGTGATATAGTCGCAATATGCCTCATCACTAAATACCATAGTGACTTTAGCCATCTTTTCACAAAAGTGCATCATTTCGTTGGCTGGAAGTATGGTGCCAGTTGGGTTGTTGGGATTGCAGACGAAGACCATTTTTGTATTGGCATTGCACCTTTTTTCCATTTCAGGTAGATCCAACCCCAGATTTTTGTTGACAGGTACACGATGTACATATACGCCACAAGCTTCAGCATAGTTTGGCATAGCTTCGAAGGTTGGGTGTGCGGTCACCAGCTCTCCACCATCCTGAAAATATGCCAGTGCAGTGATTTTTAATCCTTCTGTAGATCCTACAGTCAATAATATATGTTCAGGACTTACCCCTTCTTTATCGGCGATCTTGGCCGTCAGAGATGCAACTTCTGATCCTGGATACCTGCATGCTCTATTGAAGGCAGCAACCATTTTTTCTCTTACCAAGGCGGATGGGCCGTATGGATTTTCATTGGAACTAAGCCTAATGGGATTTGCACCCAATGACCATGTGCTGATATCGTCATCATAAGGACGTATGTGATCCAGTGAGTACAAAGCATTGGGCAATACAGCCATTGCCCCGGATGCCAAGGTGATGGTTTTGAGCCATTTTCTGCGGGTGATATTTGTCATGATCTGTTGTTTCCAACAAATATAATACAACTTATGTAGTATGCCCAATTATGAAGGCAAAATAAACTTTCTGACGATTAACTTATTTGGATTTCTCTTGCTTCATTTGAGGGAAGAACAATACGTCCTGAATGGAATTTTGATTGGTCATGATCATAGCAAGTCGATCCATACCTATGCCAAGTCCTGCAGTAGGAGGCATTCCGTACTCCAGAGATCTTAGGAAGTCCTCATCTAGCACCATGGCTTCTTCATCTCCACGTTTGCCCAATTCTAGTTGTGACTCAAATCTCTGCCGTTGATCGATAGGATCATTTAACTCTGAAAAAGCATTGCAGATTTCTTTCCTGTTGCATATCGCTTCAAATCTCTCTACCAGACCTGGCTTCGATTTGTGTTTTTTGGCCAAAGGAGACATTTCTACCGGATAGTCAGTGATGAATGTAGGCTGGATGAGATGTCCTTCACATTTTTCACCAAAAATTTCATCGATCAATTTTCCTTTCCCCATACTTTTGTCCACCTGAATATGGAGCGTATGAGCAGTAGTTCTGAGTTCTTCCTCACTCATCTCGCTAATATCAATTCCTGTAAAATGTTGAATGGCTTCATACATAGTATATCTCTTCCACGGCCTTTTGAAGTTGATGATATTTTCACCTACTTGTACCTCGGTGGTGCCGTGCATGTCTATGGCTACTCTTTCGACCATTTCTTCGACAAGATTCATCATCCATTCGTAGTCTTTATAGGCGACGTATAGCTCTATTTGTGTAAATTCAGGATTGTGGTAGCGACTCATTCCTTCATTTCTGAAGTCTTTGCTAAATTCATATACGCCATCAAATCCACCTACAATCAGTCTCTTGAGGTAGAGCTCATTGGCTATTCGCAGATATAGCTTCATGTCAAGTGTATTGTGATGTGTAGTAAATGGTCGGGCAGCAGCACCTCCATACAAAGGCTGCAATATAGGTGTCTCTACTTCTAGATATCCCCGTTCGTTGAGATACGATCGCATAGAGTTGTACATCTGTGACCTTTTGACAAATACATCTTTGATTTGAGCATTTACTACGAGGTCAACATATCTCTGACGATATCTTTGCTCAGGATCTGTAAAAGCATCAAAGACATTGCCATCTTCATCTTTTTTGACTACTGGCAGTGGCTTAAGCGATTTGGACAATAATACCAACCTGGTGACATGTACACTGCACTCACCCATCTGGGTATAGAAAGCGTATCCTTCTACCCCTATGAAGTCACCCAGGTCAAACCACTTCTTGAATGCATCATTGTAGAGCGTCTTATCATCATCAGGACATATGTCATCTCTGGAAATGTATAGCTGAATCCTTCCTGCACCATCCTGCAGCTCTGCAAATGAAGCCTTGCCCATGATCCTTCGAGACATCAGGCGACCTGCAAGAGTCACTTTTTGGTAGGTATCGTCACCTGCTTTGAAATTAGATTTTATCTCTGTAGTCGTCACATTGACATCAAAAGTAGCACTAGGGTAAGGTTCTATCCCTGCTGCTAATAATTTGTTCAGGTTTTCGCGTCTGACGACTTCCTGTTCGCTTAGGTGGTGCATTAATTATTGATTTTAAGGCGCAAAATTAAATAAAAATAGACATCTGAAGGGATAAAATGGTTAAAAACCAATATTGATTCCAATTCAAAAAGGTAGAAATAGATAAATGCCACATATTCTCCAACTCTAAAATTTTCTCAAATAATTGAATATCAAATATTTACAATTCGCTATTCTTTGTGACTCTTGGTGTTTTTGTGCCTTTGTGGCAAAAATAAACTTTTCGGATTTGTCTTAATATTTAACCAATAAAAAAGGCTTTCCGATGTGGGAAAGCCTTTCAAAAGATTCAATTTTACTTTGCTATAACTTAGAGTAAGTTTAAAAATTTTCTTAGTTGCTATTCAATAGATTATGGTTGTGACAATAAAATAATCAACGAGTTTAGTGTACTAAATGAGACGATTATTTTGAAGTCAGGTTCATAAAATATTGATTATAAAGCAATGAAAATTTAAACATACTCTTAATATCTTCTCTCTCTTGGTCTAAAATTGTTATCTCTACGTGGT
>JBATLS010000560.1:0-20102 GCA_049289435.1 Saprospiraceae bacterium
CATTGAATTTTTCTGCAAATTTGACAAGTGTGCTGTCTCCATTTATAGCATCAGCATTGCTTTCAGTCAAATAGCTGAATGGGTAGTTGCTCAGGACATTCAGACTGTCATAAAAGTATCTGGGATATATCTCGATATTTACTACAGTCTCCAACGCAAGCATATAATCCTCCTTAAATATAACTCTAAATTTTTTAATATCATTGGGATCTATCACAATGTCTGATATGTTTTGGACCAAATCCCGATATTTGGGAGTACTCGAAAGCGGTAGATTGATGGCTTTCATCGTGAATAGGTAATCTTCAGATGTGATTGGACTTCCATTTTCCCACTTGGCGTCTTTGATCAATGAGACATCATAATAAATCCCACCTTTATATTGCCCTGTATCTATGCTCATCGCCGTCGGAATATTTTGGATCAATAATGGCTCTAGCTCAAGTGACTCAGGGTTGTAATCTGCTAATGGAAGATGTATGTATTGATAAATTTCTCTCGCTACGGGGTTGGGGAATATCAGTGGATTGATGCGTTCAGGATCTTTTTTAAGCCTGATTTGTATGACGCTGGATTCATTGAGTATATCGCCTTTGCAGGACAATATGGTCAATGCTATGAATAGAGTTACGATTTGGGTTAATTTAAACATGTACTTACTTTTACGAATGATGTATTTATAAAACAGACTGAACCGCCAGTGAACAAAATGGCTAAAAGGCTAAAATTAATAAGATCATAGATAATATAAATCTTGTTTATTTGCGATGTTCATTGTATAGATGTTGATTATTATTGTCTAAACATACAATAATTTAACAACAAAATTAATATTTTCTGAATAAAATTAGACATTCCAGTGTGCCGATAATTTAAAAACCTAAATATTTAGAATTAGTTTTGTCACTTAGGTCTTTTTGATTTTTTTGGTATAATATTGTATTTGAATATTTAGAGACTTTCTACACCACTACAAAACAGAATTGAATAAGGGGTGTTAGTTTATTTTAAATCATTTCAAATCCAAAGACAAAAAAAAGATGGCTGATACTAAAGAAATAATATGGATCGCAGGTGGAGATGGTCTTGTCGGGAGAAGACTTATGGAAATGATAGACTGTTCAAAATATCAGATTTTTATATTGTCCAGATCTGTAAAAAAATCCCCTATACCTGAAGTTAACTATATTGTTTGGAATACTACAACCCAAACCATCAATACTTCGGTTAGCCCTGATCATATCATCAATCTTGCAGGAGCTGGAATTGCAGATCAAAGGTGGACCAATAGCAGAAAAAAAGAACTTGTAGATAGCCGAGTGAATAGTGCAAAAACGATAAAACGGTATATCACAGAAACACAAGTCAAACCAAAGACTTACGTATCATCATCTGCAGTAGGGTACTATGGAGATCGTGGATCTGAAATACTTTCTGAATCTAGCCCCCCTGGCAATGAATTTTTGGCCGAATGTTGTGTACAATGGGAGGCAGCAGCAAAGGCAACTGGAATAATGGCTGCCCGTAGCGTAATCCTAAGGATTGGGATTGTATTGAGCACTAAAGGAGGAGCACTACCTAAGATGTTGATGTCCAAATCTTTTGGCGTGTTCAACTACTTTGGCCTTGGCGACCAATATCATCCTTGGATACATATAGACGATTTGTGTCGTTTATTTATAACTACAATTACTGACCCTACTTATACAGGTATTTATAACGCTGTATCTCCTCAACAAATTACCAATCGTCAGATGATGGCAAAAATCATGGCTCACAATCAGTTGAAGGGAATATTATTGCCTGCGCCAAAACTTGCTTTACAGATGGTTTTGGGCGAAATGTCAAAAGTAGTACTCAACTCCAACAGGATAGGATCAAGCAGACTCCAAGATGAAGGATTTATTTTTGAGCATACTGATGTGGGACAAGCGGTCCAAAATTTATTGGCCAAAAAAATTTAGTAACCAATCGATCCTCTTAGCTATTGAGGCTTAAGATTTTGATTTCTACTCTTTGGTTTTTATCTCTGCCGTTTTTAGTCTTGTTGTCCGCTATAGGCTTTTTCTTCCCATATCCCTTAAATTGTACTTTATTGGGATTTATCCCCTTACTGACTAAGTATTCTGCCACAGCCTTGGCTCTGGATGTGGATAATCTGTCGCAATAATCATCCTCAGGGATGCTATTTGTGTGTCCTCCTATCTCGATGACTACATCATTGTGGGAGAGTAGAAAACCATAGATGTCTTCCAACACCTCGTAAGAATTTCTATCAATAGTAGCTGAGTCTGCTCTGAAGTGTAGGTTTTTGATCTCAATAGTTTGTCCCTCTTTGATATTTGTGCGGTTTAGCTCGCTCAATATTTTTGGCCTGTATTCCTTGGGAGTTACTCTCGCTATTTCCGACTCTTTATTGGACGAAGGAGGAGCAACCGTGGGTGTCTTCTTGCGCTTATGAGGAGGCAATTTGGTTTTTTCTTCGGCAAATTCTGGCTCTCCCGGGCAAGGTATTCTTATTATTTCTGATGCTCCGTCCACGAGTATGTTACCATTGTAAGGAATCAGGATTGGAGTTTTATAATATGCTTCAAAGGTGAGCGATCGTACAGTATTTTTTGGTTTAAATTCAAAAGCATTGATCTGCCAACTGGTATTGGTGACAGGATCGGATTCAGCAAGCAGTTCTTTTTCATTACAAAAACCTGATCCTCCCCATATCCTCAATACGATCGGGGTGGTATAGTTGGCTTCTTGCCCAGTTGTCCTAGTCTTACTGATATATCTTTCTGCTTTTGCGAGGTGTATGGTGAAGCTATAACATTTTCCTGGTTCTAACGATGCGTCTAGTCTCTGAGATACCGATTCATAAGTACCGTTGTCCCTGACTACCATACCTAAATATGTCTCTCTGTCGGATGCGGGTAGATTGTTTTCCCAAAATCCGTTCGGATGGATGTCAGGAGGTGTTTCTATTGGGAAATTGATTCTTCCACAGTCAAACCATCCTGCGATGCCTTCTAATGCTTCTCCACCTCTTTTTGGGGTGTCTTCAAAACTACCATTTCTGAGATTGATGGTATCACTCTGTCCAAGCAATACACTGACACAGAAAATAAAAATTATATTTAGGTAAAATATCTTATTCATTCAATGGTTATATATCCAAACACAGCATCAACGAACAAAATTAAGGATTTTCCTCCGTTTTGTAGTATATTAACTCAAAATTAACTTCATAGTTTATCTCATGGATGGTATAAACCATTTTATATTTTTGACTGTATAGGGAGCTCATCACAACAAAATCAAAGAATATATTCCTATTTGTTATCCTGCTTTGCGAATACTTTTTGTAGCAAATCGGTGGTCCTTTGGGAGATGTCTGTGCGTATACCCAGCTCTTTTTTCTCCACCAGAGCGAACAGTCCAACCAAAGCTTTGTTGCTCACATGATCCGCTAAATCAGGATTTATTTTTGTGATGAATGGTAAACTATTGTACTGTGTTATTGCATCTTTCCAGAGGTCAAGTGCTCCGAATTTGTTGAGCGATGCGTTCATCACGGGAGTAAATTCATTATATAAAGCTGAGTAAGTTTTATTGTTCAGATAAGTGGTAGCTGCATTTTTTTCACCCATCAATATGCCCATCACATCTTCAAAAGTCATCTGTTTGATGGCATTTAAAAATATAGGACCCGCTTTGCTCGCTGCATCTTCTGCCGCTTTATTGATCCTTTTGATGGCTTCTTCTTCGAGATTGGAGAAGCCAGGGATAAACTTCAGTTTGTCAATGATTTTGGATGCTTCGTCAGGTAGTAATATTTTATAAATACTGGCGTAATAGCCGTCCGTAGCAGACAGTGTCTTTACACTTTGATCCACACCTTTGTCTAGAGCTTGTTTTAGTCCAGCAGCAATATCGGCATTGGAGAGGGGCACATTGCTTACTGAGTCCAATACTTTTTGAAGATCTTTGGGATCACAAGATAGTAGAAACAAAGGCACTAAAATAAATGATAGGTATTTCATTTTTGATTTTTTGATAAAATATTAATTGTCTAATGGGATGAAAGTTGACTTATTACTTCTTTGTACAGTGCCGTAAAAAGTATTTCTGAAATAAAATGGTCAGAAATATATGTACATGGCCATCTAAAGTTAAACGTGTGACACCAAATAAAGTCACATATCCTTATTGTAAAATTACTTGAATTCAAAATAAACTTCGATCAAAATAAGGCTTTGATGATTTGCTCCTCAGAGATGCCTTCAGCTTCAGCCTTATAATTGCGGACGATCCTGTGACGCAATACATAGTTGGCGATCGCTTGTACATCTTCTCTGTCAGGGGAGTATTTGCCTGAGATGGCGGCGTGGCACTTTGCCCCCAACACCAGGTATTGTGATGCCCTTGGCCCTGCACCCCAAGATATGTAATTATTGACCTGATCGGTGGCAAGAGTAGTATTGGGTCTCGTCTTGGAAGCAAGTGATACGGCATATTCGAGCACATTGTCTGCGATCGGAATCTTTCTGATCAAAGACTGAAAGCCCAATATCTGCTCCCCTGTCAATATATTTTTAAGGGTATAATCATTGTTAGAAGTCGTGTTTTTGACCACTTGTACTTCCTCTTTATAAGATGGGTAATCTAAAGTGATGTTGAACATAAATCTATCCAATTGTGCCTCAGGGAGTGGATAAGTACCTTCTTGTTCTATAGGATTTTGTGTAGCAAGTACAAAAAATGGTTTCGGCAGTATGTGTCTTTCGCCTGCCACGGTGACTGACCTCTCTTGCATGGCTTCCAATAGCGCAGCCTGAGTCTTGGGAGGTGTCCTGTTGATCTCATCTGCGAGCAGTATATTGGTAAACAAAGGACCTTTATTGAATTTGAAATGCCTGTTTTCGTCCAGTATTTCTGATCCTGTGATATCTGATGGCATGAGATCCGGAGTAAACTGAATCCGCTTAAACTCAAGATCCAGCACATCTGCTATCGTACTTACCAAAAGTGTTTTAGCCAATCCGGGCACCCCTACCAGCAAGCTGTGACCATTGCTAAATAGGGAGATGATGACCGACTTGATGACATCGTCCTGTCCCACGATCACTTTTCCAATCTCTGATTTCAATTCATTGTAAGATCGTGACATAGCATCCACTGCCTCCACTTCCGAAGTATATACACTCATATTTTTTAATTCAAATTAAGCTGTAAAGTTAGTAATAACTATGGACAAACGAATATTGATCTTCTTTTGTTTGATTATTTATAAAAATATTAACGATTTTGAAACTTTATGAATCATTTACTGGTTATTCAATTTGATATCAAAATAATATCATATTAATAATTAAAAAAATGAAAACAGAAAATCAAATCACTCCGACTTCAGGGTATATTTTCCTGATATTTAGTTTGGTAATACTTGTATTGTCATGTCTCAATTTCCCTTTTCAATGGTTGCCCATCTGGCCTAGTGCTTTAGGGATATTGGTATCTGTATTTTTACTCACTGGATTTATGGCGGTAGAACCCAATAGCGGTCGGGTATTGACACTTTTTGGAGATTATCATGGGTCTGTAAAAACTTCTGGGTTTTATTGGGCAAATCCTTTTTACGCCAAAAAGAAAATATCTCTAAGGGCGTACAATCTGGAGACAACCCATCTCAAAGTCAACGACAAACAGGGTAATCCCATCATGATCGCCGCCGTAGTAGTGTGGAAAGTGTCCAATACTTTTAAGGCAGCCTTTGATGTAGAAAATTATGAAAAATTTGTTGAAATCCAAAGTGAATCGGCACTGAGAAAGATGGCGATGGAGTATTCGTACGACCATTTTGAGGATGAAACAGCAGAAATAACGCTGAGATCAAGCTCCACAGAGATCAATGATATGCTTGAGCATCAGATTTCAGAGAGATTGGCTATCGCTGGTATAGAAGTGATCGAGGCTAGAATTACACATCTCGCGTATGCACAAGAGATCGCAAGTGCCATGCTTCAGAGGCAACAAGCATCTGCGGTCATCGCTGCAAGAAGCAAAATAGTAGAAGGTGCTGTGGGCATGGTAGAGATGGCACTGGAAGCACTCAGCAAAAAGGATATCGTACAGCTCGATGAAGACAAAAAAGCATCCATGGTCAGCAATCTTTTGGTAGTGTTGTGCTCTGATAAGGGAGCATCGCCCATCGTAAATGCAGGAACGCTTCACCAATAAAATAGGGATCAATGAGCGATAAAAAATCTTTTGTCTTACGACTCGACGTCAAAACCTATCAAGCTCTCGAAAAGTGGGCAGCTGATGAGTTTCGTAGTGTCAACGGACAATTGGAATTTATCATCTACAAAGCACTCAAAGAAGCAAGGAGGCAGAAGGATAAGGAGGATTAGCAAATAGTTATTGTTCCCACGCAGTTACTATTTGCTACCACCGTATAGATATCAGGCATCCAGACTTCTCGCAATTATAATTTCGTTGAAAATATCAAATTCAATTGCCGCTGGCTTTAGCCAGTGGACAATAAATGCAAATAGTATTTGGCTTTAGCCAAAATAAAACTTCTTATTGGTAGAAATAATTCGGCTAAAGCCAAATATAAAACCTATGATAGACCCACAGGTTAAAACCTGTGGCAATTGAAAATAGACATTATATCCAACAATTTTGTCCTTGTACACCGCAAAGTAAGTTTGCAAAGCAGACTACTTTTTTCCTTATAATATATACTGGGTATGGTGTTCTGAATATATTACTTATACACATTTAAGCTTTTTCTTGCTTTAATATCCAACTCATATCATATCATTCACAGGATTTTATTTGGTAATTGGATGATTTATTATCTTTGACAGAAATGGTAGTAATCTTATGAAGATTTATTTATTATTATTTATGCTTTTGAGCTGCTTGGCAAAGCCTGATAAGTACGAAAGAGATAGTCAAAACATTTTAAAATTACTTAAGAATTGGGATAGTATAAAAAGTGTGGGAACTTGCAGAAAAATAATTGATATTCGAATCGACAAGTTTTCAAATAATGTGGAAATCTGTCAAGTGTACAATGAAGTGCTATTTAGCCACCTATTGTTTCAGCCATTTGAATTTGTAGTTTATCTGGAGAAAAACCATGAGCGTCAATCTGCTGTGTACCAAAATCTGGCATCCCAAATTAATGATATGATTGATTTGGAAAATATTATGGGAAACCTTCTAGGCCTTCAATATTCAAAAAAATGGATTTCTGACCAAAACCTAGTTGCTGCTAAAGTCCTTTCAATTGTTTCTTCTAATATCCCTGACTAATTTTACAATATAAAAGGTCATGATATAAAACATACCCATATCAATGAAAATAGAAAATATAAAAGTAATAGGATTTGACGCTGATGATACCCTTTGGGTCAATGAGCCTTATTTTCGTCAAGGTGAAGAGCAATTTTTTAATTTGCTCGCTGAATTTATGCCACGTCAAAGTATCAGCAGAGAATTGCTGGAGGTCGAGATAGCAAACCTCCGGCTGTATGGTTATGGAGTCAAGGCATTTATGCTCTCGATGATAGAGACGGCATTTAAGATAGCTGGAGAAAAACTCCCTCTGTCGGTGGTATCAGAAATCATGGACATTGGTAGGTCACAACTCAATCAGCCAGTCATCCTTTTGGACGGGGTGGAAGAAGTGCTAAAGCAGTTGTATGGAAGATATCGGCTTGTCATGGTGACCAAAGGTGACTTGTTGGATCAAGAAAACAAACTGACCAAATCCAGACTCAGTGGCTTTTTTCATCATATTGAGATTGTATCAGAAAAAAAGCCATCGGATTATGCCAAATTGATCAAACATCTGGATATAAAGCCTTCGCAGTTTGTCATGATTGGCAACAGCCTCAAGTCTGATGTGCTTCCTGTGTTGGAGTTGGGCGGATATGGCATTCATGTTCCATTTCATACTACCTGGGAGCATGAGAAGGTAGATGTCATAGTAGCTGAACCAAAATTTTATGAAGCTGAAAGTATCAGTGAAGTACTGAAATTATTTTGAGCATGTAGCAATAATAGCCCCCTGAATCATGGGTAGGTGGATGACAAGGAAGTTGGGGAGGTATCAAATTATTATAGCAGTTGCTGGATCAGAAGCTTTTTAGCATTGAGGTATATATGATGGTGAGTTTGTAGATATCCTGAGAGGAAGATTTATTTGGCGTGGTACAAGGTATTTACTCTGATGCCGTCTTCATATACAGCCACAAATGCATCCCTAAAGCCCATTTTCCTAACTTTATAAACGTCTTTAGCTGCTACGTTGATGTCGGTATAATCTCCGATCGTATATCTATACACCTTTTTACTCGGAAAATATTCAGATGATATATCCCCGATGTCTGCCACTTTAGGGAAGGTTTCGTCAGATTTTTTGATAGCAATAAACTGTATTTTGTATTCCAGAGTTTTATCTGATGAAGTTCGCTTCTTAGTTCTTTCGTCAATAAGTTTATTCTCAACTTTAGATTTATTTTCATTGTCAATATGCTTAGCAACTGGCTCGTGAACTACTAATTTTCCTGACATACTGCATCTTTCATGATGAGATGCGAAGATGATTTCCAATGTCCTGGAGTCTGTCTCTTTGTATCGGGTGGCAAACTCTTTGTATTCTATTTTAGCTTCGGCACAGTTGCCCATCGCACACAGCGATAGTGCAAACATATATTTTGCCCTGGGATATTTTGGATCGGCTTTTAGTTTGTTGAAACAGGGCATGGCATTTTCAAAATCATTGGTAGCAAAGTAGGATTCACCAGCTTTGTATAAAAATTCAGCCGCTTCATCATCGAATTTTGATTCTGGGGCGTCATAAGTTGTATTAGGAATAGGGACAATTTCTGTGGTCTCTGATATAAATTCTGACTGCTTTATGTCAGTCTCTTCATAGGCGTTTACAATAGGTATATCTTCAAATCTTTGGCTTATTATATCATCATCATCAGAAAATTCTTCTTTTAAGTCTTCTTTGACATCTAAAGCTGGTTCAGCAACTTGATTTTCGGGAAGGACAGTTGGCTCATAAGTTTGTGAAAGGGCAATATCATCTATGATCGTCTGAGGAATCATAGTTGTTACAGGAGTTTCCATTTTCTTACCTAGTTGAATGATGACTCCCATTTGCAAGTTTGCTACTGTAAGGTCTGTACGTCCCGGGGTAGTGATGCGTTGAGATTCGAAGTACTCTGCATCATCTATTATACCATTTCTGTTGGCGTCACTAGCATCTCTGAAAGTGTTGTCGTAACTGATCTTACTAAAATATGAAGTAGTGAAAACATCTGATTTTAATTGGATGCCAAGCCACTTGTTGAGTTTATAGTTTAGTCGCATACCCGCTGACCAAGCCAATTGCCAATCATCTGATGTACCTGTAAAGTGATATACCTCGTAACTTTGATTGAAAAAAGTTTTTTTATAAAACAAGTCTGGTACGCTTATCTGACTAAATCCGGTTTTTGCAAAAAAATCAAGTTCAAATTTTGACAAAGAGAGTTTGTATGATGGGCCCAATAAGGCAAATTTTGTATTCCATTGATTTGCATCAGTGCTGTTGCTTCCTTCATAATATTTTGAGGCTATATAATTGTTAAAGAGATTTTGTGATTGATTATAGAAATTACCCCCAGAAAATCCTACACCAAACCTACCAAAAAAATAGTCAAACCCTCCCGTAAAAACAATACCTCTACCTGCAAACATGCGTTCGGTACGAAACTTATGGACTGGTTCAGAAATACCTGCGCTTAGGTCAAATTGTATAAATCTATTTTTTTGAGCTGTGGTAGTCAAGGTGCTTAGTAGTAAAAGTATGCAAACCATTTGTTTGGTAAATCTGACAGGGCTCATAGTAAATAAAATAGGATGATCTGAGAATTAAGTCGTTATATGGATTTTTCCAATAGCCATCAATTGAATTGCCAAAAAGACTATTTAATAGTCAAATCCAATGGCAAATGTAATTAATAAATATAAAATTATACATATTATATAAAAAAATAATGGCAAATTACTGTGATACAACTATTTAACTATCAAATTAAGATCATTTTTAATATAATCTTATATATAAATGAATTTGTTTATATTATTTATCAACTGGTATCATTTTATATGGCATAAAAAAAGTACCAAGGGTTGCCTTAGGTTACTTTTTTCAGATTTGACACCAGTATTGAATTTATGTAAAGATTAATCAACAGGACCTTTTCCTTCTCTGATCAATTCGATTTCATCCCCTATACAATTGAGCACAGTGGACTCTTCATAATCGCCTATACCACCATCAATGAGTATATCTACTTTGTTTTTAAAATACTCTTCTATCTCATCCGGATTTGTAAAATATTTTATAGTGTCTCCATCTGTGTTGAGTGAAGTAGAAATGAGTGGTGCTGATAGAAATTCATGTAACCCATCTAAGATTTCACTTTTTGGTATTCGCACACCTATTTCTTCCTTATTATTTTTGAAAAATTTTTGGACAAAATTATTTGACCGGAGTATGAAGGTATATGGCCCCGGTAGATATCTTTTCATAGCTCTAAAGACGTCATTGTCGATCTGAGCAGTATATTGAGATATGACGCTAATATTGGCACATATCAAGGACATTTTTGCCAATTTTTCTTTCTTATCCAGGATTTTACATATTTTCTCTATACCTGATCTGTTTGTCATGAGGCATCCTAACGCATATATAGTATCTGTTGGAAAAATGACTATCGCTCCATTGTTGATTCTCTCGGCGACATCTTTAAGATCTCTTTTGTTTGGGCTGTTTTCATGAAAAAAAATTCGCTGCATGCTTCATCACATTTTATGGTTGTTTAAAAATTATAGTGTGTTTACTCTATTTTTGTATCGATTTGTGATTTTAGAGTATGTTTAAAATTCCATTTGCTCGCTTTCGCTCAAACATGAAAATTTAAACATACTCTTATTCAAAACCAAGTTAGAATTTAAGAAAATGCCATTTTTTGGTTTTAAGAAATAGAAAAGACATGATCGTAATGCCTCCCCAATAGATAATCTCTGCTGCCCAAGCCCAATTTAGTCCAAAATACCAGTGTTTGATCATCAGATAACTGTAAATAATATAAATAATAGTAAATATGGTCTGAATCCAAAGCGCAGTTTTGGTATGCCCCGTGCCGATCAATCCATTGATAAATATGCCACCGGTACCGAATACCATGAGTATCACAAAAAGTACGCCCATATAGGGTTTAGACAATAAAATAAGTGACATATCTTCTTTGCCAAACAATGGATATAAAAACCATTCAGGAAATAATATGACTGGCAATGAAATAAGAAAGGTAGATAGCAAATTTATTTTGGTGGTTTTTATGATCAAGGGAAAGACAGCCATCCGCTTTTTGTTACCTATAAAATTGCTCACCAACGTATTGATACCTGCTGAAAATCCCCAACATGGGATAGAGAGTATCAGATATACTGTCCTGAGTAAATTGGAAATTTCCAACTCACTAGATCCTATATTTTCAATAAAGCTAAAAAACAAAAACCAGGAGCCTATACCCAATATTGACTGAAAAACTATCGGGGTGGATATATTGAACATGGTTTTGAAATCCTTGATGACCAGCCTATGTAAACTCAATATATCATATTTTCTATTGACTTTATCGAAGATCATGTATGTAATAAATACCACCAATGCAACTGCTTCTGCCATAGTACTCGCCAGCGCAGCTCCGGCAATACCCATAGGTGCTATGCCAAATTTGCCGAATACAAATATATAGTTGAGCACTACATTGACCACGATGAGGACTACGGTATCATATACGATGATTTTTGTATTGGCGATGGCAGTATAAAATGCAATCAGAGATACTCCGACATAACTAAAAAAGACGCCATAGCTTCTGGGTATGATATAATCCATGCATTTTTCAAGGATCACTGGATTGTCAATAAAAAGATTAAAAAAATCTCTGCTACCAAACTGTAAAAAGAGGAAAAGTACTATGGACAATAAAAATTCGAAAATGAATAAAGATTGGAAATCAGTTCCGGCACCTTGATAGTTTTTTTCGCCATTCCTTCTGGCTATGATGATTTGACCACCTCTCGAAAATCCATATCCTACACTAGCAATGATCAGATAAAATACGCCGACCAAGCCCGCAGCAGCAAAATCAATTCCATCATAATGGTACAAAAATACATTGTCACTTAGGACTATGATATTCTGGGCTGCACTACCCAACATGATAGGTACAGACAATGATAATATCTGTTTGTATGAGGTGCTTAGTTTCATTTGTGGGCACAAATTATCTATTTTTTTTTAGAATGCTTTATAATTTTTTATAATTTATCATACATATCGTGTACATTTGACCAGTAGTTTTCGAAAACCACAAACAAACCCAACTCATGCTTAAATTTTTTTATTATTTAATATTGTCAATGAATCTATTGGCCATATACTCATGCAAAAATAGTGTATCAAACTCTAAAGAAAATATGACTTATAAAGAAAGTGTGCTGATGACCAAAACCGATATTCCGGCTCCAGTGGCGAACAAAGACCTTAAAATATCTGTGGTACATGGAGATACCATCAAAGATGAATATTTTTGGATGCGCTTATCGGATGAGCAAAAAAATGCCAAAACCCCTGATGCACAGACCAAAAAAGTCATAGATTACCTAAATGCAGAAAATGCTTACCGTCAACAAATGATGTCACATACTGACACATTTCAAAATCGACTTTTTGAGGAGATCAAGGGTCGGATCAAGCAAACGGATATGTCTGTGCCTTACAAAGACAATGGATATTACTACATCACCAGATATGAAGATGGAAGAGAATACCCCATATATGCTAGAAAAAAAGAATCTTTGGATGCTCCAGAAGAAATCATGCTCAATGTCAATGAACTTGCCGAGGGGCATGAATACTTTGCCGTCGGAGGGAGATCTATAAGCACTGATAACAAGATCCTGGCATACGGCGAAGATACAGTGAGTAGAAGACAATATACCATCAGGTTTAAAAATCTTGAGAATGGTCAAAATCTGACGGACGTCATACCCAACACCACTGGCGGTATCGTATGGGCCAATGATAATAAAACTGTTTTTTACACTAAAAAAGATGCGTCGCTCAGGTCTTACCAGATTTATAGACATACACTTGGTATGCCTGAATCAACAGACAAGCTTATTTTTCATGAAAAGGATGAAACTTTTAGTGCTTTTGTCTATAAAACCAAATCTAAAAAGTATCTCATCATCGGTTCTTCAGCTACATTGTCACAAGAATACCGAATATTGGAGGCAGATCACCCTACCGGAGAGTTCAGAATGTTTCAGTCCAGAGAGCGCAATTTGGAGTTTGACATCAGCCATTATCAAGATAAGTGGTATATCCGTACCAACAAAGATGCAGCTCAGAATTTTAAAATTATGACCACACCAGAGTCTGCTACTGATAAATCAAATTGGGTAGACCTATTGCCATATGACAAAAACATCTTTATAGAAGGTGTTGATATATTTAAGGATCATATGGTCATCTCAGAAAGAAAAGGGGGGATTACCCAACTTAGGGTAAGACCTTGGGATGGTAAAGGAGAGCATTATATACAGTTTGCAGAAGCATCATATACTACCGGGCTTGGCATCAATCCTGACTTTGACTCAGACTTATTGAGATTGGATTATACTTCATTGACAACACCAAATACGACGTATGATTACAATGTGAAAAATAAAAAACTGGAATTGCTCAAACAGCAGGAAGTCGTAGGTAGTTTCCATCCTGATGATTATATATCAGAACGACATATGGTCAAAGTCACTGATGGTACGCTTGTGCCTATTTCTATAGTGTATAAAAAAGGATTTACAAAAGACGGTACTAGACCTGTATTGCTGTATGGATATGGTTCTTATGGAATATCTATGGATCCTTATTTTTCGAGTGCACGATTGAGTCTATTGGATCGGGGTTTTGGATTTGCGATCGCCCACATCAGGGGAGGTCAGGAGATGGGACGTCAATGGTACGAAGACGGCAAGTTTTTTAAGAAAAAAAATACCTTTACGGATTTTATAGATTGTGGTGATTTTTTAGTCCGGGAGGGATATGCTGCCAAAGATAAATTATTTGCTGAAGGGGGCAGTGCCGGAGGACTGCTGATGGGTGCGGTGATGAATATGAGACCCGACCTTTGGAAAGGAGTGCTCGCAGCAGTGCCTTTTGTCGATGTCGTCAATACCATGCTGGATGAAAGTATACCATTGACCACAGGAGAATTTGACGAATGGGGCAATCCTAAGATGAAGGATTATTACGAATATATGAAGTCTTACTCACCATATGACAATGTCGAAGCCAAAGCATATCCTGCTACATTGATTACTACAGGATACTGGGACTCTCAGGTACAATACTGGGAACCTGCCAAGTGGCTGGCCAAATTGAGGGATATGAAGACCGATAAAAATCCCATGCTGATGTATTGCAACATGGAGACTGGTCATGGTGGAGCTTCAGGAAGATTTAAAGTACTGAAAGAGTCGGCAATGAAGTATGCATTTATTTTGGACCTGGCAGGGTTGGGTGAGGATTAAATCTTTGGATATAGTCAGAGACACAAAAAAAATAAGTGTCAATTATCAACAGACGTATTCATTTTAAAAAAGAATGACTGGGATACATCATTTTCTTACCAAAAGTACCCTCCAGGTGATACTGAGTGATATAGCCATCAAGATACCGCCCATAAAAAAAGCAGCTCCTGGAAACATAAATGGAGCTAGTTCTGTCGTGAAATAATAAAACAAACTGGTCATCATGATGGGTCCAATAATGGTCGTCAGACTCATCAGTGAAGTGAGCCCACCTTGCAGTTCACCCTGCTGATTGGGGGCTACCTTGCCCACCATATATGACTGGAGATTGGGCATAGCGATGCCTCCAAAACAATAAGGAAGTAAAAATGCAAACATCATCCAGGTCTGAGTAGCAAATGCAAACAGGAACATGCCCAGACTATACAATCCGAAGCCTATGACTATGCTCCGCTCTAACCCAAAAAAATAAGCCGCTTTTTGCGCTAGTCCTGCTTGTACTATAGCTACCAAAATACCTACGATGGCCAATGAATACCCTACCATGGCTTCGTCCCAACCAAATCTGTACATCGTAAAATAATTCCACGTACTCTGTACTGCATGAGAACCTATGTATAAAAACATATAGGCTACCAGAAGAAACCGCAATTGATCATATCTAGATATCTGAAGTAGAGACCCCCACGGATTAGCTCTTTTGAGATCAAATTTTCTTCTGTTTTCTATGGCCAGTGATTCAGGAAGGATAAAATATCCATATAGGAAATTGGCAAAACTTAAGCCCGCTGCAACGTAAAATGGGATTTTGTGGCCATATTGTCCCAGTACACCACCCAAAAAAGGTCCGATGATGAATCCCAGCCCGAAAGCAGCACCGATCATGCCAAAGTTTTTTGATCTCTTCTCGGGAGTAGAAATGTCTGCTATATAGGCAGCAGCGGTCGTAAAACTTGCTCCGGTAATACCTGCAATGATCCGTCCTACAAAAAACCACCAAAAATTGGGTGCAAAGGCAAGGATGAGATAATCTATTGAAAACCCAAGAAGTGACAAAAGCAGGACAGGACGACGACCATATTGGTCACTCAGATTGCCCATCACAGGAGAAAAAATAAATTGGGCCACAGCAAATGCAAAAAGTAAGTATCCGCCGTACTTACTGGCTTCATTGATGCCTATTTGGTTCATCTCAGCGAGTAGTCGAGGTAGGACAGGGATGATGATTCCGAATCCTATCACATCTATCAGCATCGTGATAAAGATAAACCCTATAGCTGCTTGCTTATTGCGCATTTTATTTTACTATTAAGGCCGCAAAGGTAGGATATTTTTATACTCTGATCTTCTAAATATGAGCTCGTAGTTTACTTTAAATAGCTTATTTGGATCTTTTTCATTTCGTAATTGATTTTACTCTTGGATATCATCGCTGTTGACTTTATACTGCTCCACTCAAACTTAATAGGCAAAAACTCCTTCAGTACCTCATTGCTACTTATTTTTGACCACATCCCAGACATTTTGAAACAATCTTTCGAGTAGGCTATACTCTTTGGTTTGGATATTTACGTTGGCGGTCATATTTTGATTTTGGGGAATCTCCTTCTTGTACGTGGTGATCAATGGCGTAGGCATGTCGAAGCGCACCAAATAACTATCTTCATTGGGAATGGCAGAGAAATCACTGACTTTGGCTGCTATCACGCCAAACTGTGCAGCTGGGTAACTCTCCAGTTCCAATAGTGCATTTTGTCCTACTTGTAGTGTCCCCGAAGCTCTCAATGGCAATTTTCCCTGCGCTATATAACTGTTGCCCGTGTTGTGCGGTATGCAGTTCAAGAGTACATCGCCGGCCTTGACAAATTGGTTTTTTGTGAGATAGGATTTATAAGCAATATTGCCATCAAAAGGGGCTTTTACGATGTGCATCTCTTCCCACTCTTTGATTTCGTTGAGTAGCCTTTCTTTCAACTGGTGGATGGTAAAGATCCGGGTAGAAACCCCCGATGACCGATCGGATGACAAATCACTGATCTGGGTTTTCAGTTGCTCTATCCTGACTTCATTATTCAATTTTTGAGACCGAAAAGCTTCCAGATTTCTCTTTTCATTTAGTATCTTTGATTCTGCTCGTTCTTTTTCGACATCTGCGATCACGCCTTGCTCTTTGAGTGTCAGAAATCTACCGAAGTCCTTTTCGGTCAAGGCGACATCTTGTTCGAAAAACTCTTCTTGCTTAGTCAGCGATCGATTGAGTTTGTGGATTTGCTCTATTTCATTGCTCAATGCTTTTATCTTGACAAAGACGGCACTTTGCTTGAGGAAGTGTTGGAACTCTTCATAATTTTGCATCATAGCAGTATATGATGTACTGAGCGATCCCAGATGTAGCCCTTTGGGAAAAGCAATGGTCAGATATTGGGGGATGTATGCCACCCGGTCGATGTCAACAAAAAAAGCATTCAACCTCCCGAGGTCATCCTCATCCAGGGTAGATCTGAAGGTGAGTAAAACATCATTCCTGTGGGCTGTCCCTTTATCTTTGATGTATATGGAATCTATCTCCGCATTCATTTTGCTGATGATCTCGATGGGTGGATTTTCAGTAAATAGCTTGGCGGGCATCACTAATTTGTCGGGATATTTGACAAAAGCGGCTATACCCAGACAAACGACCAAAAAGACAAAAGCGCAGGTGATGCCCCAATACACCAGCCAACCCGGTGGCTTCCCAAAGATATTCTGGAAGGCAAATATTTCTTCTTTTTGTGTATCGGCAGTGTTGGGCATAATTTTTTACTATAGCTTGTAATGGCCCTTAATAGAATAAACTAAGATATATTCAGGTTTTATTTCATAAACAAGCCTATCATTTAAATTTATTCTTCTTGACCATAGTCCTTTCAAATCAAACCTTAAAGGTTCAGGTTTCCCTAATCCAGCAAATGGATTATTGATTACATCTTTTAGTAAAAGTTTAATTTTACCTATCGTTTTAGTATCATTATTTGATTTATATTCTTCCAATTGTCGTTTTGCTTTTTCAGAAAATCTTACTTCCATGCATTATAGGTTATCAACATCAATCACTGTATACTTCCCAGCTTCAACCTCTTCTTTAGCTATCATTACATCATGAACAAATTCCGGATTATATATTTCCTTTTTTACATCTTCAAACTCAATCTCCATTTTTTTTAACACTTCCTTCAATGCTTCTTTTTGAGCCTTATTTTTTGGTTTTACTATGATATCGTTCATGTGTTTATTAGTATTTAGAATACAAAGATAAAAAATATTTTCATCCCAGACCTTATAGGTTTTTAAAAACCTATAAGGTCTAAACTACTCCAGATCCAACTGATCCTGCACCAACTCCCAATATTTGCCTCGCAGAGCCACCAACTCCCGATGTGTACCCGTCTCTACGATCTTCCCTGCATCCAGCACTACGATATTATCTGCATTTTTGACGGTACTCAGTCTGTGGGCTACGACGACGACCGTTTTATTCTGAAAAAACTGCTGGAGATTCTCCATGATGATGCGCTCATTGGTCGCATCGAGAGCATTGGTCGCTTCGTCAAAAAACAAATATTCCGGGTCTTTGTACACCGCACGGGCTATGAGGATGCGCTGTCGCTGCCCTTGAGAGACCCCATTGCCTTTGGCGCCGATCATCGTATTGTATGACAGGGGCATGCTATAGACAAAATCCTGGATATTGGCCACATGTAGGGCCCGATCCAGTTTGGTAAAGCTGATGGACTCATCGCTCTCTGCGATGTTATTGCCTATAGTATCCGAAAAGATGTACCCATCCTGCATTACGGTACCACATTTGGCCCGCCATGCACTTTTATTGATCGCTTGCAGGGGGATGCTGCCGATGGATATCTTGCCTTCGGTAGGTGGGTAGAAGCCAAGCAGCAACTTGAGCATGGTCGTCTTGCCGCTGCCACTCGCCCCTACGATGGCCGTGACCTTGCCTGCCGGTATGGACAGATCGATGTCTGTGAGCACCTGTGGTGAGAGTGGAGTATATGCATATCCCACTTTGTCCAGCGATATCGCCGCCTCGCCCGGTATCTCGGAGATGGTCTGTACATTGGGGTCTTCCTCGGGGGTGACATCGGTGATCTCAGCCATACGGGTGAGCGAGATGCGGGCATCCTGTGAGCTGCGGAAAAAATTTGAAATATTATCTAAAGGAATATTTAATTGTCCAACAATATACTGAATTGAGACTAAAGTTCCTAAAGTAATATCGCCATTTATGACAGATTTTGCTGCCAAATATGATATTAATACATCTTTTAACCTATTCAAAAACAATGCACCAGAATCTTGGTATTGTTTCAATTTAAGGGAATTTGTTTGAACTCTAAATAACAACGCCTGAAGATCAATCCACTTCCATCTCCTCTTTTTTTCGCTTCCCTGCAACTTTATTTCTTGCATTCCATAGATCAACTCAATTAAGGTTTGTTGATTGTCTGATACTTGTTGGAATGCTTGATAATCCAACCTTTCCCTTTGTTTCATAAAGATCCAAATCCATAAGATGTATAGAATACTAAATATAATAAAAACAATAAAAATATATGCCTCGTAATAAAATAAGATACAGCCAAAAATAATAAGAGTCAATAACGAATAAAAAATGTTAATCATAGAACCCGTAAGAAAAGATTCAACTCTATCATTATCCCTAATTCTCTGCAAAAGGTCACCTACATTTTTACTATCAAAATAGCCAATAGGCAATTTCATTAAAATACTCAAAAAGTCTGACACAATATTTACATTTACCCTTTTACCTACCTGTAACATTATCCATGATTGAATAAATTGAACAAATGTTTGACTGATAAAAATTAACATCTGAGCCATTAAAATCAGAGTAACAAAATTCATATTCTGATTTTGCACGCCCACATCGATCAGTGATTGAGTTAAAAATGGAAATGCAACTTGAAAAATTAAAGCAACAACCAGGCCTAAAAAAAATTGAACTAAAAGTCTTTTATATTTTGAAAAGTAGCTAATAAGACTATAAACGGATGCTTTTTTAGTCTCGCTAGATTTTTCGAATGAGCTTGTAATCTCGCCCTTAGGCTCTAAGCCTAATAGTATTCCTTTATCATTGTCTGAAATCCATGATTTTAAAAATTTATCAATAGGAAGTTTTATTTTGCCAAAAGCAGGATCTGCAACGTGAACAAACTTCGACTCTATCTTGTAAATGACCACAAAATGTCTTTGCTCCCAATGAGCTATACAAGGTAAAGGAAATTGCTTCAAACCTGGGTTTTCGCTATCCATATCAAATGTTACTTTTACGGCCATCGTATTGAAACCAATGCTTTCAGCAGCATGAACAATACCTCTGAGTGAAACACCTGTTTTTGAAACATGGCATAACTCTC
>JBATLS010000561.1:0-2576 GCA_049289435.1 Saprospiraceae bacterium
GATAATAATACTCCAGCCGCATTAGTAGTATCAGACGCTAGGGTCATCTTGATAGAAAATGGGCAAAAAGATACTTTAATTTTTAATGACCATTCAGATTTTTATGAATCTGAGAGAGTAGTCAAGGTCGGACACATATACTCGCTTATAGTCCAAAAAAGTGGATTTTCGGATGCCACAACTGGCGATGTTATTTGCCCGGACACTGCTAGTGTTAGCTCCCCAATGGTCACAATATTGAGCGACAAGCCATATCTAATATGCAGTTATAAGCCGATGAAAACTGAGGTAGTACTATGTTCAGGAACATTTTATATACCGAACTATCAAAAAAATCTTTTTTTTAGGATAGATGGAGAAAACACATATAGCCCTCCCTTTAATTGTTTCAATGAGTTGGAAATATTAAAAGATGGACAGCCACTTTATGATGCTGATTTCATATTTGAGACTAATTCACTTTATACATTTAACATTAAGGCTACCAGAGAATTAAATGCTAAGTATGGGGCACGATTGATAAGATATTCCCGAGAGTTTGTAGAGTATTATAAGACCAGCGATGACAAGAGTTCCATAAAAACAGGACTAGTAGCGGCAGGTGCGAAATATTCCAATATTCAGGGCGGGTATGGATTGGTATTTGCGTCAAGCGTGACCAATATAGTATTTTAATATTTATCAATAAATCATGTCAATTTTATGTACACGATGATGTGATTGTTTATTACCTTAGCATTTGGTTAAAGGTAATTAAAAGATATACTGCCATCGATGGGTACAATCCAAAGATTTTTAGCGATCTTATCAATATTTTGGGTGTCTATATTTTTTGCACAAACATCCTCTGCTCAACATTTTGTCAAGAATCACGACTTGCTTCTTGATCATTATTCATCATCAGAATGGCATCAATCAGTACACATGGACACTGCTATCAACACAGATTTTATAGCGGTGTCTATCTCGATCGAAGGGCACAATATTGATGCCGAGCACATCACCTGCACATTGGTGACACAAAATAAAACCGTCGTTTTCAAACCATTTGGCGAAGACCCATTACAGACCCACAAATTTGTCAGTGATATCATATATTTGGATCCCAACGACACTGGTACGTGGGAATTGAAGATCAGTGGATCATCAGACATTGATTTTGGCCAGATCACCGGGTTTGTCAGAGTATTTTGTCCATCCAAAGAGCAGTCTAGGCCACTCGTAGGTAAGACATCTTATGATGATGGTAGAAATGCTTGTACATGTCTGGCCCATGACTTTGTACCCAGATCTGTGTGGGGTGCATCATACCAGCTGAGCAGTGATATATATCGACCACCTGCTGCCTATACCAATGTCACACATCTCATAGTCCACCATAGTGCTGGTACAAATACCAGCAATAACTGGAAGGGGGTGGTGGCTTCGGTATTTGACTTGCATGTATTTACCAATGGCTGGCAAGATGTGGGGTACAACTGGCTCATCGATCCCAATGGGGAGATATACGAAGGTCGGGGTGGTGGAGACAATGTACGTGGTGCGCATATGTGTGGCTACAATAACAACTCCATGGCGGTCTGTCTCTTAGGCAATTTTGAATTGGTCGCCCCCACTGAAGAAGCAATGGAATCTCTGACTAAACTATTGTCATGGAAGGCTTGTAAACAAAGTATAGATCCCAACGGAGCAAGCAGCATCGTATCTTATACCAATTTTATGAATCATATCTCTGGACACCTGGATGGATGTAGTCCCAATTATACTCAATGTCCAGGCAGTCTCCTTTATGCCAAGATGGAAAATATTAAGTCAAGTACTACTGGTTTTATTGCTTCCAAATGTAGTGAAATCTCTTCTGCCGTAAACTTGGAGTCTCCTTCATTTACCGTATATCCTAACCCCACTTTTGATCATGTCAAGGTGTTAACGGCCCATAAAAATGATAAAATATCTAATGTCAGGCTACTAAATGCCATGGGTCAACAAGTATTAGCCATGCCAAAATCATTTGATGTAAACGATGAAATAGATTTGAGTCATATAGTCTCTGGAGTGTATCAATTCATCGCAGAAATCAATGGAAAAATACAATATAGCAAGTTGGTCAAAATTTGAAATTCATAACTACAGTGCTCAGTCAAGATAAAGAATTAAAGTCAATTGCTACATGCTTATCAAAACCAGCACATGTTTGGGCTAAAGCCTCCAGATGGCTATCGGGACGATGGCTATTTGGAGGCTTTATACTGAAGTGATTTAAAAACATATTGTTAATTCCTATGCAAGTCACCTGCCAGAAGAACAATTTCTTTGGCAGGCAGGTTGAAACCCAGCTTTTCATAAAATTTAATCCCCATAGCAATCCCGATAGCTATCGGGAATGAAAATGAAATTTTATATCAATCTGAATTCCAAGCACTTACATAACATTTTAACATACGTTTTTAAATAACTTCACTGTCTGAAGCCAATGGCAATTGAAAAGTGCCTGTTTTTAATGGATGAAATTTGCGAGAAGTCTGGTATTCTGAATCTGTTTTGTTCTAAACATTTTTACCCTTCCTGCTCGATAT
>JBATLS010000562.1:0-2205 GCA_049289435.1 Saprospiraceae bacterium
GGGCACAAAGGGTTTTTTTACCACAAAGGACGCTAAGGGTTGCACAAAGGGCACTCGGTTTTTTTTTACCACAAAGGACGCTGAGATTTAGCACAAAGGGGACTGAGGCACAGTTTAAGTTACATTGGTATGAAAAAAACAAAAAATCAGAATACCAGACTTCTCGCACATTTTATCAATTAAAAACAAGCATTTTTCAATTGCCACTGTCTTCAGCCAGTGGATAAAGAGCAAATTGAATATATGGCTTTAGCCAAAACAAACGTCCGTTTGGCAAAAGCGAGTCATACAACATCTATTTCACTTTTAGCTCATCTGGCCTATTAGCATCTACCTTGCCGAATTCATCGACATAGATACGCATCAGCATAAAAAATACCGCCAACATCAAAGGTCCGAAAATCACTCCTATAAATCCGAATAAATTGATACCTATGATCACGCCAAGCAACGTAATCAGTGGATGGACATCGGCTAGTTTTTTCTGCACTAGAAATCTGGCTATGTTGTCCACTGACCCGATCACGATAAACCCCCACAGTGCAACTCCTATACCTTCCCAAGTGCCCACGACGGCAAGCTGGTATATGGCCAATGGCAAATAAACGACCAAAGTACCTACTATCGGGATCACGGAGCATATGGCAGTAAGGATGCCCATGAGCAAAAACTCCTCCACCCCAAAGATCCAATACCCAATCAATCCGACGATACCTTGTATGAAGGCTACGATGGGTATCCCTATGGCATTGCTATAGACCAAATTTTTGACATCGGTGATGATGCGTTTTACATTTCGACTTTTGAAGGGGATATTCAGCCTCAACCACTTTTCTACAGCCCGGGTTTCAACCAGCATAAAGTATAAGACGAGATACATCAAAAATACATTTCCCAAAGCCATAAAGGTGCTGCCCAAAGTATTCTTACCAAATGTGATGACCTGGTCACTCATCATTTTTACATTTTCGGGGTTCAATATATCCACTTGAAAATTTGAAAAGAGATACTGATGCACTTGATCAAAAGCTTGGTTGATGGCTTCAGGGCGGTCTATCAAGGCCATGATCCTATCTGCAGCTATTGACATAGTATATACCAACGGCAATACCATGATCACAAAAGAACTGGTCATGAGCAAAAGGGCGGTGATCCATGACGGCCATTTTTTGATGATGACCAGATATTTCATAGGATACATCAGTATCACATAGAGAGTGACAGCCCCAAAAAAAGAACCTATCATAAAGTACAGCTCACTGGCTATGATCCACCCTAACAATATCAAAATGCCCAGAAAAAAAAGCTGCCTGATGGTATTGGGGTGGACTTGAGTTTTGATCGATGTGGGTTTGAGTGCCATAATCAGTTGATTTTTTATAGGAGTGATTCAGATTTCATTTTTTCTGTATTGATCGTTTTGTGTATAGCCAGACTGGCGTTGAGTTCAAATCCTACCAATATAATGAAAGAATTGAACTGTATCCACACCATCATGACCATGAGTGCCCCGATAGAGCCATATATCTCATTGTATCTGCCAAAATTATTGATAAAATAGCTAAATCCCAAACTTGTCAGCAAAGAGAGTAGGGTAGCAAGGATGGATCCAATATTGATAAATGGTATCCTGCGATACATAGATGGTCCAAAAGTATATATCAGGCTGATGCCCGTATAGATCATAAATATAGAAAACAACCAATTTAAAATACTCAATGATAATAATATACCATCAGAAATGTGATATACCTGACTCAAGTAGTCCATCACTTTGCCCTCGATGACCATCATCACCAATGAGATGATCAAAAGCATCGATAACACCACTGTCAGTCCAATGGCTATCAACCTGCTCTTCCACCAGACTCGCGCCTTGAAGGTGTGCTTGTAGGCTTTGTCAAAACCCGCCATTAGTGAAAGCATACCATTGGAAGAAAAAAGTAAAGCGAGTACCGCACCGATGGAGAGTAACCCATCCCGCTTGATGGAGGTGATATCATTGATGATAGAAAAAATGTAGTCATGAGCATTCTGTGGTATCACTCCCTTGAGTTGATCGCTCATCATCAGTGAGTAGTCCTGAACCACGGGAAAAAGGGGCAACAAAGTAAATAGAAATATGATGGCGGGAAATATCGAAAGGAATAAACTGAAGGATACAGAGTTGGCCCTCGTAGTGAGGCTGTCCTTTTTGAGTTCGGC